>JAEUQD010000095.1 GCA_016789925.1 Bryobacterales bacterium
ATGATGGTCGCCAACTCGTCCGGCGCGTTCCTGCACGATAAGGATCTGTTCGAGGGCAAGCCCCACCGTCTCTCGCGACCCAATTACGTCCTCTGGTGGAACGAAGAGATGCGCAACGGAGGCCTCTATGGTCATATGTGCCTGTACAACCTCAAGCGTCTCGCCGAGCCGCTCTTTACCGGGTTCAAGGGAACCGAGTACGAAGACGACTATCCCGCCAACTACAATCAGGCGGAGTTCGCCCGCGCGCAGGGCGGAGCGGTCACCTATGCCCACCCTGGCTATGCGCCGACGTTCGAAGGCGCCAGTTGTCGCGAACTCCCTGTCGACCTCGCCTTGGGCGCAATCGACGCAATGGACGTCTTCTCGAATAACCCGGAAGAAGTGGCCATGGAGCTTTGGTACAGGCTTCTGAACGCGGGCTTCCGCCTGGGCATCTCCGCGGGTACCGATTCCTTCACCAACGTCGCCGACCACTACACGCCAGGCGGTCACCGTGTCTACGCCCTCACGGCGCTTCCCCTGCGCTACGAAGACTGGATTACCGCCTACAAGCAAGGCCGTACGTTTGCCACCAACGGTCCGATGATCCTGCTAAAGGTCAACGGCCAGTATCCGGGCAGCGACCTCAAACTCCCCGCCGGTAAGCATTCGCTCAAGATCGATGTCTCGGTGCAGTCGCACCTCCCCGTGACTACAACCGAACTCGTGGTCAATGGCAAAGTGGTCTCCCCTGTCCCCAAGACCCTCACGTTAGCGGAAAGCTCCTGGATTGCCGCCCGCACGAAGGGCCCCTGGGATCGCATGGTGCTCAACGACGGGGAACTCCGGGCCCACACCAGTCCCGTCTACATCAGCATCGGCGACAAGCCAATCGCCAACCAAACCGACATCCAGTTCTGGCTCGAGTGGATCGATAAGTTGACCGCTCGCACGGCCGAGCGCGGCCGGTTCAGTTCCGAGCAGCGCAAGCAGGAAGTGCTCAACCTCTTCCGCAAAGGCCGCGCCATCGTCGCCGCCCGCCTGGCCACGCGATAATCTCTGTCATGATCCGTCTGCTGCCTGCTATCCTCTTGCTCGGTATGAACGTGTCCGCGGCCGTGACAATCAGCAAAACCGCGTGGAAAGGATGGCCGAACTGCTACCGCATTGCCAATGGCGACGTCGAGTTGATTGTCACTTCCGACATCGGCCCGCGCATCATGCGCTATGGCTTCATCAACGGGCAGAACCTGCTCAAGGAGTTCTCCGAACAACTCGGCAAGTCCGGCGAGAAGGATTATCAGTTGCGCGGCGGCCATCGCCTCTGGGTTGCGCCGGAAGAACTAGGCACTACTTGGGCGCTCGATAACACGCCGGTCAAGGTGGAAACCCAGGGCGACACCCTCACCGTGACACAGCCGCCCGATTCCGCCGGAGTGGAGAAGCAGATCATCGTCAAGCTCGCCCCCTCGGGCGGCGCGGTCGAACTCATCCATCGCCTGCGGAATGCCGGCGTCTGGACCGTCGAACTGTCTCCGTGGGCGTTGACCATGCTCGCTCAAGGCGGCACCGCCATCACCGGATTCCCGCCGCGCGGCAAACACCCGGAAGTCTTGCTGCCGACCAATCCGCTGGTGATGTGGGCCTATACCGACCTTTCGGACCCGCGCTGGAAGTTCACGAAGAAATACCTCACCCTCCGCCAGGACCCGAAGAACAACGAACCGCAAAAGGTCGGCCTCTTCAACCCCAACACCTGGGCTGCCTACCTGCTCGGTTCCGACCTCTTCATCAAGCGGACCACGTCCGACCCCACCAAATCCTACCCGGACTTTGGCTGCTCGTTCGAAATGTTCACCAACGGCGACATGATCGAATTGGAAACGCTCGGCCCGTTAACCAAACTGCTCGCCGGCAAGACCATCGAGCACCGCGAAAGCTGGGATCTCCGCAAAGGCGTTCGCATCCCCAACTGGACCGACGCCGCGCTCGACGCTATTTTTCAGCCAGCCACGCGATAAACATCCCGTCGGGCGGAACGTCTTCCCAATAGGAGATAAACTGCGAGTCCACTTTGCGGCAATGCCGTCCCAAGAGCTTTTCCAACTCGCGCCGGTGAAACCATCGCTCCCATTCCGGCGTCTTCAGCTTGCCCCAGTGTTCGGCGTTCTTATCGATCACCGCCACCTTACCGCCTGGGCGCGTCACGCGGCACATCTCCGCCACCGCCCGTTCGATATCCACCGCGTGCTCCAATGACTCGGTAGCGTACACGGCGTCGAACACGCCATCGCGGAACGGCAGCGTAGTCATTGTCGCCGCGCACGCCTGGAGCGGCGGCTGTACATAGGCGAGCATGGCCGTCGAGATATCGGTCGCCGTAATTCTCGCGGTGGGCCACTCGCCCGCAAACACGCGCGCAAAACGGCCCTTACCGCACCCGACATCGAGCGCCCGCCCGTTCTCCAGGCTGCCGAAGAAACGCAGCAGGAGTTGGACATGATAGATGCGCGGATCGATAGTCGACGGAAAGTGTTCTTCATCCGCCGACGACTCGTCGAAGCTTCGCCGGATGCGCCGCTCCAACTCCGGCGTCACCGCCGGAGCCGAGCGTCTCAGTTTCTCCAGGATCTTCCCGATCACGGACGCGTCAGGAACAGCGGCAGCCCGACCTTGTTGTGATAAGTCGGCCGGAAGCGCTCCGTGTTGTACATCGAGTCAACGTCCACTTTCCTCGGCCCCAATGCCGGGTCGGGAATTGGTGTCAGCTCATAGCAGCCGTTGACAATCGACGTCATGATGCCGCTC
>JAEUQD010000143.1 GCA_016789925.1 Bryobacterales bacterium
GAGCAGGGCGGCCGAGCCGAGGCCGTCCATGGCGGTGAGATAGACGAAGATACGAGCCCCGCGCAGTGCCTCTATGTCGAGTTGATCGCCGCGCCGCTTATCGTAGACAACGACGCCCGTGTCTTGTGGCGAGCGCTCCAAAGCGGGCACTCCGTCGTAGACCACGGTTGCGGGCCACTGTAACTGCGCGCGCACGCAATTCGAGATGGCGATGTAGCGCTGGGCAGCGGCGTATTTGCAGCGCGACAGGGGGCCTTGGTGGATCGGGAAGGCGACGCGGCGGGAGACGACCAGGGGGTGTAGCCGCTTGAGCCATGCCTGCGTGTGGGCGCGGGCGTCGTGCGCGTGCACGATATCGGGGCGGGCGGACATCCGCTGCGGGAAGCCTTCGGCCTGGGCACGCGCGGCTAACTCCCCGCGAGCCTGCAGCGCGACCTCATGTCCGCGCTCGCGCAAACCGCGCAAGAGGTAGAGCACCTGCCACTGGCCGCCCTGCATGGCGCGCCCGGTATCCAGGTGCAGAATGCGCATCGGGAACTACCGTCCGCTCTGCATGAAACGGGCCTTGGCGTATTTGACGAAGTTATAGAAAGCAGCCATGTAGGCGATGCAAAGACCTTCGAGCCCATCGCGGAAACCCTGCTTCAGGAAGTAAGTACGGAAGAAGGTCCAGAGGGGGTCGAAGACGATTCGCCTCCAGTTAATATCGACCTTTTGGTCGACTAACTGCTCAGCCGCCAGCGTGGTATACCGGTCCATCGTCCGGAGATGCTCGGCCAGGGAGTTACACGTGAAGTGCAGGAGATTCGATTCCAGGTGGCCGACAGAGCCTTGCACTCGAACGGACTCATGGACGTAATCGCCTTCCCACGAGGCCTTGCGGCGGTCGAAGAGGCGGATCTTGCGGTCGGGATACCAGCCGGAGTGAAGAATCCAGCGGCCAAGATACTGCGCCAGGCGAGGCATCGTATAGGCGTCGTATTGGGGTCCGGATTTCTTGATCTGCCAGATTTCGGCTTCCAGCGCTTCGCTGAGAGATTCGTCCGCGTCGATCGACAGGACCCAATCGTAGGTCGCCTGTTCCGAAGCGAAGTTCTTCTGGCTCGCGTATCCGCGCCACGACATCTCGATGACGCGCGCACCGAGTTTCTGCGCGATTTCGACGGTGCGGTCGGTGGAACCGCTATCGACGACGACGATTTCGTCGCAACAGCGTAGGCTCTCGATCGCCCGGGCGATGTTGAGTTCCTCGTTGCAGGCGATGATCGTGGCCGAGATCTTCACTGTGCCAGTTCTCCCAGTTTGACGGGGGTCGGAGTGAAGCACACGATCAACAGCAGCAGGGCGAGAATGCCCAGGATGGTGCGGCCGGCGCCCAGGCGTGAATCGTCGTGGATCATGGGGTGGCGCATTCCAAACAGAAGAAGAAACGCGGCCCAGACCAGCCAGCTATAGGAGTAGAGAAAGCCCAAGGGGATGAGCACGGCGACAAAGACGCGCGACAGGAGGCGATGCCAGTTTCCGAAGAAGGCGTAGAGGATGTGGCCGCCGTCCAACTGGCCGATGGGCAACAGGTTGAGCGCGGTGGCCAACATGCCGACCCAGGCGGCACGCGCGATGGGGTGAAGATAGAGATCGGTCGAGGGCACGCCGGGGAAGATCAACGCGGCCATGGCTTGTTGGAGCAGGGGGACGCCGAAGAAGAAGTCTCCCTCGGCGGCAATGCCGGGTAGGACTTTCGAATACGCGATGCCGATGGCCAGGGCAGGCAACAAAAGGATGAATCCGGCCAGCGGCCCGGCCACGCCGATGTCGAAGAGAACAGGTTTGGCGTAGATGGGCGAACGGATGCGGATAAACGCGCCGAGCGTGCCGATAAGGCTCGGGGCGGGGAGGAAATAGGGCAGGGAAGCGTCGACGCGATAAAAGACGCAGGCCAGGTAATGGCCCATTTCATGGGCCAACAGAATCGCCAGGAGGGTGAGGGAAAAGGGCAGGCCGGCGGCAAGGAGCGACGGGTCGCCGTAGAGGCGCAGGAAGAACTCGATGTCGTCGTCGGAGAGGGCCGGTTGATTGGCGGCGAAATTGAACCACAGGCGCGCCCCCATGGCGGTCGTCGTGAACAATGTCAGCAGGAATAAGAGGAGATGCAGCCAGTAGCGCGGACGCCGCGTGACCGTCTGCCATACATAGACAGGCCGGACAGACCCGTAAGGACTGGAAGGGTAGGGAGCCGGGACCGAGTCCGGGGTGGACACCGCAGACGCAGGCGCGATTAGAGAGCCTGCAACTCCTTGCCCGGCTTGAAGCGCACGGCCTTGCCCGGCGGGATTGCAACTTCAGCGCCGGTGCGCGGATTCCGGCCGATGCCGGTCTTCCGTGGGCGGACGTTGAAGATCCCGAAGCCGCGCAATTCGATGCGTTCGCCTTGTCCAAGCGCGCGCTTCATGCTTTCAAAAACCGTTTCCACAGCCATCTCGGCTTTGGTCTTGGTGATGCCGGTCCGGTTGACGACCTCGTTGATGATATCGAGCTTGATCATCGCAGCCTCCCCGAAGAATGTCGCAAACCTGATGATATTATTGAATTTAACGTTCTGTCAACACGGGATTTCGAGAGGTGTGGCAGGAGCGGGAGGGGATTTGGTCGACGCAGCACAATTTCGCCGCACTTGCGGACGCTTTGCCACCGGGGTCGCCATTGCCACGGTTAGCGACGAGGAAGGCGCGCCGCATGGGATGACCGTGAACTCATTCACCTCGGTTTCTCTGGTTCCTCCCCTGGTGCTTTTTTGTGTTGATTACTCCGCCAATCTGCTGGCCATGTTCCGGTCGGCGCGGCACTACGGTTTGAGCGTCCTGTCGGAGGAGCAGCAGGGGCTGTCCAACCGGTTTGCGCAGCGCGGGCAAGACCGATTCGACGGTGTCGAGTGGGTTGCGGGGGAGCACGGGGTTCCGTTGATTCCCGGAGCGCTGGCGCACCTGGAGTGTGAAGTCCGGCAGGTGATCGACGCGGGGGATCATGCCGTGTTCATCGGAGAAGTCGTAGGCGCGGAGGTGTCTCCCGGACGTCCGCTGCTGTATTTTGAGAGCGGTTATCAGAGGCTGGAATGAGGTTTCGTTTGGTACAGTTGATGGCGGTCACCGTGGTGGCCGGGTTTCACCTGGCCATGCTGGCGACCGCCTTCCAACTTCTAGCGTGGCTACGGTTTGCCTAAGTCGTGCGAGACGAACTGGACCCCGGGGGTCTTCGCCACGGCGTCCAGTTTGTCCAAACTAATCCGGCCCAGGAGGATGTTACCGGGTTTGGTGGCGGTGATCTCGAGACCGAGTTTGCGGAGTGCGGCCACGATCGTTGCCGAAGCGGACTGAAGCCATACCTTGATACTGACGCGGCTGGTGCCGGGCGTGCTGCCTTGG
>JAEUQD010000153.1 GCA_016789925.1 Bryobacterales bacterium
GAGCGAGGCTTCGGCGGGCTGCGTGTGGGGTAACAGGTCGCGCGCAATGTTGGCCCAGAAGCGGTCGAAACCTTTCCAGGTAACCCAGTCGGCGGCCCAACGGGCTTTTGCGTCGGAGGTGAAGACGGCGGCGCGTCCGAGGCCGTACTGCCAGCGGACGAAGAGAGGATCCTTCTTATCCATGCTGAGGACGGTGTCGGCGGAAGGCTTGGAGACGAACCGCACGTAGCCCTTGAGTGCGGGCGCGGTGTCCATGCCGACGCCTTCAAGGATCTCGGCCTGTTTGCTGATGATGGGCGTGAGCGGCTTTTCGACCGCCGTGGAGCCGGTGTGCTCCATGACGTCGCGCAGGAGGATCTGTTCAAGGCCGGAGGGGTCGACCAGGAAGTAGGACTTACCCTTGGCGAAGGAGGCGACCTTTTCGAGATAGGCGCGGTTGACGTCCTGCCCCAGGCCGACCGTCGAGATAGTCACCTTTTGCGAGGCTGCCTCCTTGGCGAGCGAGATCGAGTCGCCTTCCTCGGAGATACCGTCGGTAAGCAGCACGACGTGTTTAAAGGTGGCCTGGACGGGTACGACCTTCTTGTAGGCTTCGGTGAGCGCGGGCGCGATCTGCGTGCCGCCGTCGGGCGTGATGCCGGCGATCAGGCGTTTGATCAACGGGCGGTCTTCCGCTTTGCGGATGGGGACGGCCCACTGGAACGAGTTATCGAAGATGAGGACGCCGACCAAGTCAATGGGGCGTAGGTTTTCAACCACACCGGCGGCCGCCTGGCGGGCGAGTTCCATCTTCTTGCCTTCCATGGACGAACTCTTGTCGACGATCAGAACGACACAGGTGCCCTCGGGTGAACGCGGCGGGGCAACCTTAGCGGGCAGCGTACGTTCCAGCGCGTCTTCCGCGGTCTTCTTTTCGATGTAGGTATTCTTTTCGCCGCCCACGACGAGCAGGCCACCGCCGTTCTGGACGTGACGTTCGAGGTCCTCCTTGCGGTTGAGCGGGATCGATTCGAGGTCCCAGTTGTTGAAGGCGACGATCTGATAGTCGTCGAGCGAACCGGTGGGCAGATCACGGGCCGGGACAACTTCGAACTGGGCGGCGTTGAGCGCGCCGAGCAGGTGGGTTTCCACGCCGGCCGGGTCCTGCGAAATGTAGAGCAGGCGCGGCTTGCGCAGGGCGACGGCCTGCGCGAAGCGGACCTCGCCCAGACCTTCGGCTTGCACGCTGCCGGCGAGTTGGACCGCGCCGGTGGTGGCGATGCTGGCGTGCAGGCGCACAAGGCTCGATCCGCTTTCGAGTTTCACCTTGCTGCTGCCGAGGGGTTTGCCCTCGGCGGTGAGTTCGACACTGGCTTCGGTAGCGCGAGGGGAGACGACGTTGAGATCGATGGCAAAGCGCTCACCGGCGAAGACGAGCGAAGGCAGGTTCACCGAGTCCAGATGGAGGGCGGGTTCGGGACGTCCAGGGAGGGCGAAGGTGTCGACGGGGATGCCCAACTGCTGAAGTTGCCACGCGCCGCGGGCCACGCTGCCGCGATTTTCCTTACCGTCGGAAATGAGCACGACCCTCGGCACCATCCCGGCGGGAATGCTGCCGACGGCGTCGCGGAGGGCGGCCTCGATGTCGGTGGACCGGCCGCTTTCCCCTTCGGTGGCGCGGAGGCGAAAGACGCCGGTGGTTTCTTCAGGCGTGAGTTCACGCAATTCGCGAGCAAAGGGGAACACGCGGGACCAGTGGCGTCCGCGCTCGCGTTCGAGCGAACCGACAATCTGGGTCGCCTTCTCGAGCGAGTCGGCGGGAAGGCTGGCAGAGGTGTCGACAACGACGGCCACGCCCACCTTGGTTTCCCACGAGGACAGCCGCGGTTCGGCGAGCGCCAGAAGGATGGCGATCAGCGACAAGGCCTTCAGCGTGAGGCCGAGATGGCGCTGCGTGGTGCGCCAGCCTCGCCAGAGCCAGAGCAACGGCAGCGGAAGCAGGAACAGGACCCAGGCGTTTTCAAAACTCATGAGGCCCTCCGCAGCGGCTGGGCAGCGCCCGGTGGGGCGGTGGCGGGCGAGCGCCGCATGATGCCTCCGCGCGGGGAGTAACGCAGCCACTCAAACAGCAGAATGAATCCGGCGGCGGCGGCCAGCCAGTACCAGATGTCGACGGAGGACGAGCCGGATGCACGGGGCCTCGGAACACCTCTGCGAGCCGTGCCTGGAATGGACCACACCTGGTCAGGCACGGCGGGGATGGCGAGGGAATAGATCTGCTCGCGGTCCCCTTGGATGACCCGGACCGTGCCCGGCCGGCCGGCGAAGAAGCGCAGCATCTTGCCTTGCACGGAGTAAGGGAGTTCGGTCTGGTCCACGTCGACAACGCGCAGATTCGTGGCGTCGGCGTTTTCCAGCGGAACCGACACCGCGCCGACGCTGGTGGCGTACATCTCCCAGCGGCGGAAACTGTCGGGCGAAAGCCAGCGCAGAAGATTGGCGAAGACGAGCGGCGTGGTGAGTTCGTAGGGGAGGGCGCGCGCGGGATGGAAACCAAGAACAGCTACTTTGTCCTGGTCGCGGGCCACCATCAACGGGCCTTCGGTCGAGTCGAGGATGACGGTGTCTCCGGCCCGCGGCGAGAAGACAGTGGCGCCGATGATCGCGAGACCCGAGGCGCGCAATCCCGCGCCCAGCGGATGGTCAACCTGCCATTGACGCAGTGTGGCGCTGGCGGCACGCATCTTTACCGGGACGGGCGAGGCGGCGGCGGGCGGTTCAATGAAGACGCGGCGCTGATTGGAGCCTTGGGCGGGCGGAGTCATGCGGTCGAAGATGGCAACCGCATCGGCGGACGGATTGCAGGCCGCGGCGGACTGGTAGGTGGCCTCGACGTTGGGGTGTGCGCCGAGAAGCGGCCGGAAAATCGCGGGCTGATCGGTGCAAACAGTGACTTGGACGAGAGGAAGCGAGGGCAGTTCGAGGACCGCGCGATCGTCACCCGGGAAGGCGTCGCCCGCGCTGCGGATGCGGGCTTCAAGGAAACCGGCGACGCGTGTGCGCAGTTCAAACGCGGCCTCCTGCTCAGTGTTCGGGGCGACGGTGACGGTGCGGTTGCCGACGGGCGCGCCGCCGAATTGGACGCCGAGGTCGACGTTGCGCGGGCGGGCGCCGTAGTTGCGCAAAGAAACGTAAATATTCCAGAGGTCGGATTCGGAGGCGGATCGACGGAGTCCAATGCGCCGCAGACCGACATTAGCGCTGGAAGCG
>JAEUQD010000171.1 GCA_016789925.1 Bryobacterales bacterium
GCTTATGGAAGGCTACGATAACGGCCAGCCGCGCACGCCCTCCATCCAAATCGTCAGCATGTACGTGGATCAGTTTCCTCCGCAGGATCTCAGCCGCGCCATGTGCGCCAAGCACAACGTCGCCCTCAAACCCAGCATCGCTGAAGCGCTCACCATGGGCACCGGCAAGCTCGCCGTCGATGGCGTCATCCTCATGGCCGAACACGGCAAGTACCCCGTCAACGCCAAGGGACAAACCGAATACCCGCGCCATGCGTTCTTCCAGCAGATGGTCGATGTCTTCCGGAAGTCGCACCGCGCCGTCCCCGTCTTCAACGACAAGCACCTTTCCTACGACTGGCAGAAGGCCAAGCAGATGGTCGACCAGTCCAGGGAACTCAAGTTCCCCTTCATCGCCGGTTCCAGCATCCCCTTCACCTGGCGGCAGCCACCACTGGAACTCGACCTCGGCACACCGCTTGAAGCCGCCGTCGTCGCCTCGTACGGACCCAAGGAAAGCTACGGTTTCCACGCGCTGGAAACGCTGGGCTGCATGGTCGAACGCCGGCACAAGGGTGAAACCGGAATCAAGGCTCTCCAGTGCTTGGAAGGCGCCTCGGTTTGGGAGTTCACTTCCAAGAACCCGTGGGCCGGGAAGCTACTCGACGTCGCGCTGGAGCGCTGCGAGACGCGCAAGCCCGGCTCCGTCAAGGACAACGTCAAACAGCCCATCCTGTTTGTCCTCGACTACGTCGACGGACTGAAGGGCGCGGTCTATCTGCTCAACGGACACATCCAGGACTGGGGTTTCGCCGGGCAGATCCGCGGCCGCACCGATATCCCCAGCACGCGCTTCTGGTCCCGCATGGTCCGGCCCTGGAGCCACGGTCACGGCCTCACCTGGCAGATGGAACAGCTTTTCCTGACTCGTAAGGCCCACTACCCCATCGAGCGCACCTTGCTCGCCACCGGCGCGCTGGCCGCCCTGATGGACTCCTCGTTCGAGAAGAACCGGCACATCGAAACGCCCCACTTGCACATCGCCTACAAGGCGCCGAAAGCATCGATGTTCAACACGGGACCGATTCCGCCGCCGGCCGCCTGATCACTCCACGACGCCCTCTTGCGGCGGCCAGGTCTTCTTGCGAAACTTCTCGTCCACGACACGGTCCATCGTGCCCGGCGGCAGCACTTGCAAAGTCTTCAGGAATTCGAGGATCGAAGCCTGGCCATCCGCATCCAGCCGCTGGAACGCCGCCCGCGACGCCGCCCCTTCGCCACCATGCGCCAGAATCGCCTGCCGCATGGTGGTGAACAGCCCGTGATGGAAGTACGGCGCCTGGTTCGCCGAATCCCACAAACGTTTGGTCAGGAAGTACCGGTTCCCCCCATAAAATTCATCCGACCCGGCCGGTTGCTGCATATTGAGTACTTCCACGTTCGGATCGTTCGGCCCATCGCACAAATCGTGCAATTTAAAATCGGTAAATACCGGCACCTCGACAATCCCGCCGAGCGGTTGCAGGGGCAACCGCGGCTGCGGCAGGTCCGCACTGATCAAGTTCACACGGAGCGTCTCCGCTTCGCCCATGCGCAGGTTGCCGGCCGGGTTATACGGATTGGGCTCGGTGTAGATCCATCCTTGCTGGTTCAAGGTCAGGCTCGGAATATGGCACGACGCGCAGCCGATCGCCTTGAACAGGTTCTCCCCCTGAAGCACCGCGGCTTCGATCACCCGATCGTTCGGGATCACGCGCCCCGGCACCGCCATCACGGCCTGCGCCACCGATGCCGCCGTGACATCAGCACGGGTCAGTTCGTTCTTGAACCCGTCCCCATCGGCGTCCTGGTCCACGCCAAACCGTTCCGCCGATTGAATTCCGTGGTGGTGGTTATATGCGTTGTTCGTGAACTCCCGCAACGACACCACCGCCCCCGCCTGGTGCCATGGCCGGATCACCAGGGACGGACCCGCCTCGCCCACCTGCAAACTCAGCGGCCCGATGCCTTCCACGCGCGACACGTCCCACGTCCCGTCCACTCTCCGCGACAGCACGCCAAACCGGATCCCCTTTGACAACAGTTCCACCGACTGTCCCGGCGCCAGTGAATCGCGCAGCCTCTGCAGGTCGGCGGTAATCTGGCGCGCCAGCATCTCAATGAACCCGCCACCGAACATCCCGGGGGTGGCCCGCGAGTTCGCCACGGTCTGCTGGGTCACCACCTGGCCCCGTTCATCCCGCGTACCCCTCGTCGGCACCGGATCGGCCGCATCGAACGTCACAAAATCGAACCGCTGCCCGAGCACAAACACGTTACCTACGAAATCCCCACCGCCCCCCGCGATCCCATAAGGAGTGTTGTGGCATCCCGCGCAGGAATTCGCATCAGGTCCGGATATCCGGTTAAACGCGTGTGGCCCAATCAGCGGACTCGACGGGTCGCTCAAAGGCTTCCCCGTCCCCTTGGTCAACGGCCGTCCGCCACCCTCGTCAATCGTCCAGGATGCCGACAGTAAGAGGTTTCCATAGCTCACCAAATCCTTCAGGGAAACCTGAAACTCCGCCCCATCGGCCAAGTGTTTGGGAACCGAAACCTCGCGGCCCAACGTCGACTGCCCCGCCAGCGGTGCAGTGATCAGGATAAACAGACACACTACTCGCCACATAAAAGATATGTAGCTCTGATGATCACCAAAGTCAAACGATAGGTGTTGTTTTTCAGAAGCACGCGCACAACGGAGCCTGCCTCGCGGCCCTGTGCGCCTTTGAGGAACACGCGCACAACGGAGCCTGCTTCGCGGCCCTGTGCGCTTTTGATTACTGCGCAACCACCGTGAATGTCCGCGAGATCCCGTTCTCGCTGTTCGGGAGCGCCACGATCAGATTGTAGTCGCCCGTCTCCAGTTCGTTGGTGTCTAGAACCGCAACATAACTCAGGGACTGCTGGTCCGCCAGCGGCGTGACGTCGTATTTCCGAAAAGGCGGCTGCGGGAGCGGCTTGCCCCCGAACATCAGAAATACCCGGGGTCCCGGTGGCGAAGTCAAGAGCTCTGGCGGTACGCCATAGAGATCATAGACGGCGAATACCGTCTGGCCGCGCCGGAACACATTCACCGGCTGCTGCACGTACTCGTGCGCACCAGAGGTCACGCCGGTTACCTCGTCTTTTCGCTTGGGAATCCGTTGGTTGGTCAACAGCAGGGAACTCGGCGATCCAACGCCATTCAAGTCCGGAACATCGATCACGGACTGGTAACTCCCCGTTGTCCCGTCACGCTCGTCCCGTACCACTGCCTTCCACTCGTACTTGCCTGGACTCAGCAGCATACGGCCCGGAAACTGGAACAGTGCCACAGGATCCGCGTGAGCCTTCTCCAGTTCCTCCGCCTTCATGCCCACGTGGATGGCTTGCTCGGTCACAGACGGCACTTGCTCGCGAGCAAGACCTTCGGCGCGCGCCGCAATCTTCAGGTCCATCGTCACGCGATCCTTTTCGCGCTTCACCGGCATCTTCGCCGCCGGAATCCCCACGCTATACGCCACCACCACCTGGCCGCGTTCGACGCGGAAGAACTCAAACCCGGCCCGTACCGGAAAGCCCGTATACCGCTCAGGTCCCAGCGCCTGAAGCTGCAGACGCGCCTTTCTCTCGGCAGCTGTCAGGTCCGCAAACGGCGTCTCCTCGTAATACCCCTTCGTCGCGGTCACGGTCCGTACGCCGGGCTTCGTCACCGAGACATTCACCTTGCGAAGTCGCCCCTTCTCTTCGCGGTCGCGCGGATAGTAACCCAGCAGGTAATAGTCACTGTAATCGGAATAAACCCGCCGGAACACATCGGAGAAATCGTTGGTGCTATGAATAGCCTGGCCGCCCGTATTCTCCGCCACCGCGAATAGCCCCTCCATCGCCCGCCCCTGACGCCCGCCAGTCGCCAGTTGAGAGTTCGGCGCCGTGAGCGCCCTGGGCGACACGGTGTAAAAGCTGACCCGGGACCGCAGCGCCTCCCGCGCCAGCCGGCCTATGCCGCCGGCGTTCTCGCGCCGATTCAGAGAGAATTGGTGACTGTCGCCCAGCGTCAGACCGTAGCTGAGCAGCACTACCACCTTCTTGCCGGCGACGCCTCCCAGTTTCCGCGCCAGGTCGATATACCGCTCCACCGCGACGCGCCCCACGTCGGAAATCCCAGCCCTGGCCAGACGCCGCAGACGGTCGTTCGGAAGGTCGTCACACTCCAGGCCTTGTTGCAGCGTTCCGCTCATTGTAATCAGAGCAGGCAGCCAGTCCGGTTTGCCGGGCTCGGAGCGTCCGTTTGGATACTTCCGCATCAGCTCCCAGGTATGCCGCAATGTCTCAGGATCGGCGGTAAAGGGAGTGCCGTTGAACGATACTTCAACGCCCGGACGCCATAGCTTTTCCAGAAAGGTCCGTACGCCACGGTCGAACAGCCCATACTCTGCTGTGCTGCCACAGACAGCCGAAGGGGGAGCAAGCTCGGTAGCAATGTAGATCCGGAACGAGCCGGCAGAAGCCCCGCCAGACCCGCGAGACGCGTTCCTCGGACCAGCCTCCGCGCTGAAGCCGCCCACATACTCCAGCGTCGCGATGTCCTGCGGCACGCCGTTTTCGGTAAGCCGGAAGTCCGTCCGGTCGAGACCAGTTACCGGCTTCCCGTCACGCCCCTTAACGCGAACCTCGACCTGCATCAGGTTCGTCTCGGCGCGAAACGTCACATCGGGAGTCGTTCGCTGCCCGCTAACCACGCAAGCCGCGAGAAAGGTAAGGCCGCATAGACGGTTTAACGGCAAGACGATTGCCTCCCTCCACAGCTTAATTCAACCGTGAAGCGGAGCGGAATTCGCATCTAGCGTCCAAGCTGAGAAGCAGGGTGTCGAAATTTGTCGAAATGCTGTTGGACGGGGCTGCCGCAGCAATGCTTGTATTTGAGGTCGGAGCCGCAGGGACAGGGTTCGTTACGGCCGACCTTCTGGCTGCGGACAGGCTCGGGCTTTGCGGGCGGCGGGGACGGAGGTTCCGGGGCGGTTTCGTTTCGCGGTGAGTCCGATTCCCCTGAAATCGTGTCGAATTCTGTCGATTCGGGGAGTTTCCAATCCTGTTTAAGGACGGCAAGGGCGGCCTTGAGGCGAACAGAGGGAGAAGCATCGGGATTCGTGAGGATCTCCCGGATATTGTTGAGGGCGAGGCGGGTGAGGACCGCGAGTTGGGTCCGAAATTGGGTCTCGAACTCC
>JAEUQD010000183.1 GCA_016789925.1 Bryobacterales bacterium
GGGCGCCATCCGTCGGGGGACCCGTTAGCCACAAGTAGCCCTCCCGCATCAGCCAGGTATTGAGGTGGACGGCGCGGTCGAACCGCGCGAAGCCATGATCGGACATCACTATCAATGTTGCGTCGCCCGCTCTCTCCCTCACCCAGCCGATGGTTTCGTCCACCAGCTTGTAGGTTTCCAGCAGTTCCGCGTCGTAACGTCCCCACAACAGGTGGGCGTCCTGATCGACGCCGAAGAAATGGAAGAACAGGACGCCTTCGCGAAACTTCTCGATGCCAGCCCGCAGCAGGCCGATCGACTGGCGCGAAACTTCGCGGCTATGGGCGCGGTATTCGTCGCGGGTAAACACGCCGTGCCGCAGGGCCGCCGTATCGTACGGCATCCCCTGGGTGTAGTATGCGCCGAGTTCCCGGGCCAGGTCGCGGCTGTAGGACTTGGGTTCACTGATCGGCAGGGCGGGCGCGCGCGGGTCGATGTTAACGGGGGAAACATAGACCGCGAAGCGCGGCCGTAGTTCTTTCACCCAAATCCGGACCATTCCTTCGGCGCTCGCAAGCGCAGGAAGGAGCGGGAATCGAACCGGGATCCATTCCGACAGCTCGCCTTGTTTGAGGATGACGCGATGCTCTCCCACATCGAACCGCGCCACCGGCTCGGCGGGATCGACAAAGACATCCAGGTCCAGATACGTTTCCGGCTGTTCCCGGCGCAGGGGGTTGGCCGGCCCAGGCAGACGGAGCGTGGTGCGATGATTCTCCAAGCGCACCGTGAAGATTTCGCCGCCAGTCACACGGCGGCCCGCCCATTCCTCACGGTCAGTGAAGAACGAGAACGTGCCGAACGTGCCGCGCAAGTCCGGAACTCCCATTCCCGCCAAGGAATGCGCATCGCACTCGACCGGCGGGAAATCGGTCGGCATGCGGAGGATCGTCGCCGGCACGCCACGGCCGGCCAGCATCTTCCAGAACGGTGTGCCGCGGCGTTGCGACTCCACCCGGTCCGCCGTCACAGGCAGAAGGTAGGGCCCGATTTGCAGCTTCCGGCCGGGATGCGTCACTGCCATCGACGACACCGGCATCCGGGTTTCCGCGTCGCGATGAACGAAATCGAAAATACCGTGACCGTCGGGCGCTTCGCCGGTGATGAACGTGGACCAGGCGACTGGACTCTGCGGCGGCATCGTTGTCGTCAGCCGTTTGAAATCGCCCTCGCGGCGTAACCGGTCCAGGTGCGGAAGCTGGGTCCAGTGCCGTTCCAGGAACACCGGGTCCATGCCATCGATGCCCAGCACGATGACGCGCTTCCCGGCCGCGCTCTGCCGGGTGCAACCGCCACAAGCGAGCCACGCCAGAGTGAGCAGCAGCAACCCGGTTCGTGGACTATACTGCATGGCCGGACACTTGGTTGAACAAGGACTTGCCATCCATCCAGGCCGGCGGGACCAGGCCAAAGAGCGAAAGCGCGGTGGGCGCGAGATCCTCGATGCCCGGATCGGCGGAGTCGATCCTGCGATTGCAGAAGAGCACACCGGGGACCAGCAAAGGATCCACGGCATGATCGCCGCTCCATGCCTTGCCGTTGTCTTCGATCACGCGGGCCGACGCTTTGCCGATGGCCGCGTCCCAGGAGGTCCGGTAGCCGTCGCTGTAGCCGACGACGAGATCGGGGGCTTCCCGCAGGTACGGTCCTTTATATATGGCCTCCGACGAATAGACTGACCGGATGCACTCCGTGTTCTGCTCCTCGTCGCGCAGCCCAGTGAGCTTGGCGATGAGTTCGCGGCGTAGCGTTTCGGCCTCCGCGCCCGGTTCCACGATTCCTCCGGCCTCGCGGCCTTTCAGGTTCAAGTACAGGCCCGCGAGGCCCAGGGTGTAGGCTCGAGTTTGGCTCCAATCGACTCCCTGAAAATACGGTCCGCTTTCGGCGGCGCCGTCCTTCAGGGCGAGGTAGCCGTTCTCCTTCAGCCATGTGTTCAGGTTGACGCCGCGCCGGAAGGAACAAAAGCCGTGGTCCGACAGCACAAACAGCAGGCTGCCGGAGTCCGCGTGAGAAGCCGCCAGGCCGGCCAGATCATCCATGCGCCGGTAGAGGTCCTCGATTGTCCGGGCATAGCGCCCGTTGCCATCCAGGTGACGAAAGAACATGTGCTGCAGGCGGTCGCTGGTGTCGAACACGCACGCCACAACGCCGCGCGGCGTCTTCTCCAAAGCATTTCGGAACATCGCCTCACGCTCGGCCATGATCTGATACGACTGGTCCAGAAAGGCCTCTTCGTCGATCACGCCTTCGTTCAGCGCCCAGGTGTCTTCCGCCATGCCGAGCGTCGAGTAAGCGCCCAATAGCTTGGCCAGGTAGGCCGAGTAGAACGGCGGGTGGCTGATGGGCAGCGC
>JAEUQD010000272.1 GCA_016789925.1 Bryobacterales bacterium
TCCATCGACGGCAAGCGGATCGTTTACTCCTCCCACGCCGGTGGAGCGGACCAGTTCAACCACCTCTATGTCCTGTCAGTCAATGGCGGCGCGCCTTACAAACTCACCAAGGGCGACTTTGACCACTTCTCCCCGCGTTGGTCGCCCGATGGGGAGTGGATTGCTCTCATCTCGAACGAAGGCGGCCTGCCCCAGTTAGTCCTGCTGGAAACCTACGGAGGCGCTCGAAAGAAGATCGAGATCGGCGAACGTATCTGGAAACGGCCGATGGGCAAGGTGCACGTACGCGTGCGCGACGTCGGGACCGGAAAACTGACCGGGGCGCGTGTGCACAGCCTCGCTGCCGACAGTAAGTTCTATCCCCCCTTCGACGCCTATGCGCGCATCCCGCTCTCCGGCGAACCCTGCTTTCACACCGCCGGCGAGTTCACCCTCCAGGTGCCCCCGGGCAAGTTGCATCTAAAGGCCATGCGGGGCCTGGAATACTGGCCCGCTACGGCAGACGTGCAAGTCACCGCCGGCACGACCCTCGAAGTCGAACTGAAGCTCCGCCGGATGACCAATACAGCCGCGCAAGGCTGGTATTCCGGCACCATGCACACCCACATGAACTACGGCGGCAACCTCCGCAATTCGCCCGAAAACATGATCTTCATGGCCCAGGGCGAAGACCTGCGTGTGGTGATGGCCCAGGCGGCCAACAAAGACAATCGCGTTCTCGATCAGCAGTACTACGTTCCCGGCGGTGGCGAACACCCCAGTTCGCGTTCCGTCGCCGACGTCAAATTGCACGTTGGGCAAGAGTACCGTCCGCCCTTCTTTGGCCATCTGTCGTTTCTCGGGCTCGAAGACCACCTCCTGGCGCCGTTCACTACCGGCTACGAGGGGACGGGCATCGAGAGCCTCTACCCCAGCAACACCGACATGATGCGCAAGGCGAAGTTACAGGGGGCCGTCATCACGCAGGTCCATCCCTATTCCGGCGACAAGGATCTGCTGGAAACGGATTTAGGCCACGCCAAGGCCATGCCTGTCGATGCCGCGCTCGGCACTCTCGATTGTCTCGAATGGACCTACATCAACCCGATCCAGGTGGGTATGTGGCACAAGCTGTTGAACAACGACATCGTGCTCACTCCGGTCGGCGGTGAAGACTCGATTACCGACTTGCATCGCGGCAAGCAGATCGGCAGCGTCCGCACCTACGCCAAAGTCGACGGGCCGTTGACCATCGGCAGTTGGCTCGACGCCGTGCGTAAAGGCAGAACCTACTTCAGCACCGGTCCGATCCTCGATCTGCGCATCAACGGCACGATTCCGGGCAGCATCATCCGCTTGCCCGCCGCGGGCGGCACGGTGACGATTGAAGGAAGCGTCCAATCCATCGCCGCTCTGAACAAGGTGTATCTCCACTCCAACGGCAAAGTCCTGAAAGAAATCCCGATGGACGCCGCGCGCAAACAAGGCAAGTTCCGCGAGACGATCCGCGTTACCGAAAGCGCTTGGTTCTCCCTCTTCGCCGAAGGTGTGCAGGACCGTTCTCTCGACGGCGAATATCCGCAAGCCGCCACCAACGTCATCCGCGTCTACGTAGGCGACCAGAAGATTCGCGACCGCGCCTCCGCCGAGTATTACATCCGCTGGATCGACAAGCTCAAACAAATGTCAGAAGCCTGGCCCTGGTGGCGCTCCGACCGCGAGAAAAAGCACGTCCTAGCCCAGTACGCCGAAGCCCGCGCCATCTACGTCCAGCGCGCCGGCGAAGCAAAGTGAGCCTGGTTGGGTCGGCTCACCAAACTAAACACCTATGCGGGGATGCGAAATCGCCATCTTGAGATCCTCGTGTTCGAAAGCTGACGCCATCCGATCGCACTCCGATGAGGTCAGGCCGAGCCTGGCGGCTTCGGTCCTCCAGGCGGCCACGGCGGCTCCGACTTCCGCGGCAATGCCACGCGCACGCCCGCGCTCAATCCTGAAGTAGCCGGCAACATCGAAAGCAATCGAAAGCGAGGCCGCCGGATCGTCGAGATCGATAGAAGTACTGAGAACCCTTGGCTTCAGATCGGTTGGAACGGGGTTGAGGTCGTAAGCTGGGGCGAGCCGCCAGCCGGATGGGCCGGCATAGAGGAATCCATGGTTGCGCAAATGATCATCCGTGTTTGAGATCAGCACGTTGAAGACGATGCGCCGCCACAGTTCCGCGAGGTCTTGTCCGGGTTCGGCGCCCTCCTGCCTGAGGGCGTCGGCGATCTCCAGGTAGCTGTGGGTTTCATTGTCCTTGGCGCTCAGCATACTCATGGCCGACAGGAATGGAATCCGCGTGTTCTTTCCTTCGCGGTCGAAGCGCCTCACCAGCAGGACTGGTTGGTTCGCAACGGTCACAAGACGCCAGGCGGGAACATTGATTCCCGCCCGGGCCGCCAGCGTAAGAGCCAGACCCTCCCAGGCTACTGTATTGATTTCGTCGCCTTTGTGCGGAAACTTCGCGATGGCGAGTGCGCCGTCACGATCTCGTAACGATGCCTTTGGTCTGGCTCCGCCCAACGACGATCCGGGAGCCAGCAGCAGCCGCAGTTCTTCGTCGCTCTCCACTTCAGTGAGTACATGCTCAGCCGCCGACAGAAGCTGCGGCAACCCGATGAACGGCGGGATTCTGCTCTTCCGCGCGCTAGCCAGAAACGGCCCGCCTTCCAACTCAGTGAAGCGCAACGCACCCTGCCTCGCCTCATCGTCAACCATGAGAAGGTAGTCGATTTCTCGTAAACTCCGCGCCGTTTCGCCTGCAGTTCGGGCACGCTGGCGCTCGAAGCGGCGCATCAGCATCCTCCCCCATCGGTCGGGCGCGGAGTCGCCAATGGCCCCGAACATCGGCTTGTCCGCACCTGTATGATAGGGGCCCGGCAGAAGCTTTAATGCCGGTTCCAGCGAGAAACGGCTGGGATGCGTCAGCCAGTCTCTGTTGTACTCGAAGCTGGCGGTCTCACGGTCCTTGCGCAGCCGCGCCCAGAGCCGGCCGGCGAGGATTGGCGTGGACTGAAGATCGACGTAGACGCGAACTTCCGATTCCATTGTCCTCAGTCCCCCGGCGTGTTTCTGGTCTTCTTCGTCCGCCCCCGCAGGTGGATTCTCTGCGGCAGGTGCTCCTCATCGATCTCCAGACCGATGGAATCGAACCGCGCATCGGCGATATCGGCCAAGCGGTCGATCATGCCGAGTGAAAAGAGGACTCCCGCGTATCCGCCCACAAAGACGGACGGATCACCCTTCTCAATGCGGAAAAGCGTCATCCGCCCGATCCCGGCCCGCTCGGCCAGAAGGGCCGACGGAATCCGCCTTCGCCTCCGCGCGTCCCGAATGTCGCGGCCCAGCTTGCGAAGCGCCCGGACCACCGGGATCGGATGAGACCTTGCCTCATTTTTCATTGTAACGTCTCTTTTAGGATACATTATCAGCTATAGCGTATCCAATGGGATATATTAGTTCGAACCTGGCCGTTGTCCTCGCCGGCTCTGGAAGAGCCCTCGGTAGGAGATGTATTGCGGTTAGCCAACTTTTTGCGATAAAGTACTTTTTGCAATCCACGTCGCCGCTTCCCGCCTTCCCCTTCGTCTCCTCGGCAGAGAGCCGACCATGAACCGATCCACCCTCGCCCGCGCGGCCTTCGCCTCGGTCTTCGTCCTCCTCGCCCTTGCCGCCGGCTACTGGGCCCGCAAGCAGGTCAGAACGCCCGCAGCCACTCCCCCAACCGCGGAGGAGGACGCCCACCCTAGCTTCCTCTACGGCCGCATCTCCACCCTCGACGGCGCCTCCTACGAGGGACGGCTCCGCTGGGGACGCCGCGAGGAGGCGTTCTGGGGCGACTATTTCAACGGCGCCAGAAAGGACAACCCCTGGGTCGCCCACGTGCCGCCCGAGCAGCTCCCCAAGGAAGGCCGGCCGATCGAGATCTTCGGCGTCGAGATCTTCTACCGGGAGCATCCGATCGACCTCCACCGGCTTTTCATGGCGCGCTTCGGCGATATCGCCCGCATCGAGGCGCGCGGCCGCGACGTGCGCGTAAACCTGAAAAGCGGGACCGTGTTCGACCTCGACCGCTTCTCCGCCAGCGACTTCGACGACGGCGTGCGCGTGTGGGATGACACGCGAGGAGTCGTCGACCTCGACAGTCTGCGAATCCGCGCGATCGAGCTCCTCCCTGCCCCCCGGTTCGGCGCCGCTCCACACCGGTTGCACGGTACCGTGCGCACTCGGCAGGGCGAATTCACCGGCTTTGTCCAGTGGGACCGGGAGCAGTCCCTCGGCTCCGACGAACTCGATGGCCACTCCGCCGGAGCTGAGCTCAGGCTGCGTTTCAACACCATCCGCTCCATCGCGCCCCGTCGGCCCGACAGTTCCCTGGTGACCCTGCTCGACGGCCGCGAGATCCTGCTCTCCGGCACCCGCGCAGCCGGCCAGGACAACCGCGGCGTCTACGTGGACGACCCGCGTTACGGCCGGGTGCTCGTCTCCTGGGCCGCCTTCGAAAGCATCGAGTTCAGCCCCGGCGGTAGCGGCCCTGCCTACGGCGACTTCCCGCCCGGACGCCCGCTTACGGGTGCCGTCACTACGCGCGCCGGGCGTCGTCTCACGGGCCGGCTCGTCTACGACCTCGACGAGAGCGAGATTACCGAGACGCTCGACGCCCCGTCCCACGGCGTCGACTACACCATCCCCTTCGGCCTGATCGCCTCAATCGAGCTCCCCAGCGCCCAGCACGCCAAGGTCACCCTCCACAGTGGCGAGGAACTGCAACTCGAGCGCGCCGGCGACCTCGGCGAGAGGAATGCCGGCATCCTGATCTTCGTCGACGGCCGTCCGCGCCCCGAGTATGTGCCCTGGACGGACCTGGCAAAGGTCGACCTCGACCGCCCGCCGGCCATGTACCCGCCGTTCGGCCCGCGTGCAACCCTTTTCAGACATCGCCCATCCCTTGTTTTCAATATCTTGCGAAACGAATTCCCCGTTCAAATCGCTCACAGCATCTTTTTCTCTTGACATCCGATAGCCGGTCATGATACCCTCCCAAGTAGAGAGGACCAGTGTGTCTTGCCCCCGACAGAAAGGGGCGAGACACCCTGGTCCTTTTTTATTTTTTATTAAAAGGATTTTGACAATGCCGAATCAATCTGGACCGAACACGCCCCAAGGGAAGGCCAACTCATCCCGCAACGCGATGCGTCACGGACTCACCAGCATGCACCCGGTCGTCACCGAAGTCGACCGCCCCGAGTTTGAGGCCCTTGAGGCTCATCTCCGTTTCTCCCTCGCCCCCACGGGCTTCCTCCAGGAACTCACCTACAGCCGCATCCTCATCTCCGCCTGGAACATGCAGCGCGTTCTCAAACTCGAAAACGCCCTGCTCGATCAATCCCTCGGCGAGGACCCCCTCAACCATCCCGACACCGAAAAGCAGGCCGCGCTCTATCAGCGCTACTACGCCCGCTTC
>JAEUQD010000111.1 GCA_016789925.1 Bryobacterales bacterium
GGCCGCCAGCACGGCTGTCTCCCTTAAAAGAATTCCCAGGATATAGCCGGGCGTTGCGCCGAGAGCCTTGAGAATGCCGATCTCGCGCGTCCGTTCGAGCACAGCCGTGTACATCGATAGGAACACTACCAGAAAGCCCACCACGACAGCCAGCGTAATCACAACTCCAATGAATGCGCGCAATCCCGTGATCCTGTTCACACTAAACAGCGACGTCCATTCTTCCACCGAATAGATGGGGTAGCCTTGCAACGCAGGATTTGCTTTCAACGCTGCAATCACTCCTTGTGTATTCTTGGGGTCGTCGAGTTTGAGGAAGATTTGTGAGATGCGTCCGGTTGCTCCCGACAACTCCTGCACCACCGCCATAGGCAAAATGATCCGGGCCAGCTTGCCGGACTCGAAGATTCCGGAAATGTTCCAGCTTCGGTTCCAGAGAGTGAGCTTGTCGCCGGCATGC
The DNA here is from genome assembly GCA_016789925.1 of Bryobacterales bacterium. Taxonomy (GTDB): domain Bacteria; phylum Acidobacteriota; class Terriglobia; order Bryobacterales; family Bryobacteraceae; genus JADLDI01. The sequence goes on from JAEUQD010000111.1 coordinate 461, forward strand.
AGGTTGCGCTGGGCGGCGAACCGGTCGTCTACCATAATGTCGTCAGGATTGCGGATGGGGCCGCCTTCGAGGAAACGAAAGCCGCCACTCATCCTGGCAAACTTCTCCAGGTCCACGCCCGACACCGGTTCCATGACTCCGGCGCTGTAGTTCGCGCTACCTGTGGCGATCACCACGTGCGGCTGCTGCGCAAAGAAGTCGAGCAGCTTCTCAGACATCGCCGCGCTGGAAAACGACAGGAGTGAACTATTGGGGGGGCGCACCCAAATGTCCGCTCCGACACCGCTCGCCCGCTTCTTGGATTCCTCCACCATGCCGCGGCTGACGCCCACCAGGGTTAGAATCATGGTGACTTCAAGGCTGATGGCGCAAATGGAAAGGAGAGTGCGAACAGGCCGGTGTTTGAGGTTTTGTATAACGAGCTTATTGATCAATGGCTACCATTTTACCGTGGCGCTAAAAATTGAGCCTTAACTGAAAGCGGAAGGCTCGTCCGTCGTTGAGCGTGTTGGTGATTGCCCCGAAGCTCGGGCTCGACAGTTCGCGCCAGGGCTCGGCGAACTGAGGGGTGTTGAAGAGGTTTACGGACTCGGCCCGGAGCAGCAGCTTCCGGTCGCCGCCGATGGCGAAGGTGCGCCCGAGCGACGTGTTGACGTTGGCGATGCCGTCTTTGCGGAAGGTATTGGAGCCGAGGTTGCCGCGCGCCTCAGTAGGCTGCATGAAACGGAAGGCCGTAGTCGGCAGGAGCGCACGCGACTTGTCGGGATGGTTCACCGCACGCCCGAGCACCGAGATGTCGGCCAGATGAGGGCGGTCCCCCTGGTCCCCGTCGACATTCCCGTAACCAGGTGCATCCGATCCGGTCACCACTGAGAACGGAGTGCCGGATTTGCAGAGGACGACGCCGGCGAGTTCCCACTGGCCCACCCAACGGGCGAGTCGGCCCAGGCGTGCCGGCAGACGGCGTGTCGACAACGTGGCGCGGGTCAGGAACGCATGGCGCTGGTCGAACGGCGAGGGACCCCGCAAATCGCCGGCAACGTTAAACTCCGACTGCGCCTGGAGTTGACGCCCATCGTCGCCCGTGCCTGTATTCGTATAACCGCCACCCAAGTCGATTGCCTTGCTCAACCAGTACGACGTATCGAGGGTGATGCCCTTCCAGCGCGGCAGGATCAGCGTTGCGCGCGCCGCGTCGAAGTATCCGCGCGAAGAGTTGACAATGCGCCGGAAATCGTAGAAGCGGTCGTCGGGGCGGCGTTCGTTGATGGTTGCCGTCGTTTGCGGTATACCTGCCACCGGCCGCGCCCGGTTGGTGTACCAGAGCATGAGCAGCTTGACTGACCGGCTTCCGGCATACCCCAGTTGCAGGCGGGTCTTGCCCAACCGGGGCTCCCAAACGAAGTTGTATTGATGGGCGTAGGGCGTGGTGAGTTCCTTGTCGATATCGATGACAGTGGCTCGCTCACTGGATGCCGCGGGTAGGTTCAATTCCCGAAAGGGTGTGAAAAGGTCCGGCACTTGAAGCTCGAATTTGCGGTTCAGCGGCGGATTGTACCGAACCTGCTGGAACGTAACCGGAAATATCTCTCCGTAATGCAAGCCGTAGGCGGCGCGGATAACACCAGCCCAACCGGGTGCCCGCCATGCAAGCCCCAGGCGGGGCGCTACATTATTGCGGTCCGAATCGTAGGGAATCGTGTTCAATCCGTTGACTTCGACCGGCCTTGTCACTACTTCGTAGCGCAGGCTGTAGGTCAGCGTCAGCCCGCCTCGAACCCGCCACGAGTCGCCGGCATAAACGAGCGTCTCCCAGTTGCGGAAGCCGCGATGAATGTTACCGGTGGCGCCGGAGAATCGCGAGGGTTCGCCCAGCAGGAAGTTGGTGATGGCGTCGCGGCCAAAGTCGTTCCGGAAGTAAAGATTTCCGCGTTGCGACGAGGCCTCGTAGCCGTTCACTTGCCGGCGTGCAGCTTCACCGCCTAAATACCAGGAGTGAGCCCCTCTCACCTGTCCGAGCGAAGACGAATAGCGGAAACGGTTCTGCGCGCGGTCAATCGGAATTGAAGACCCGGGGCCAAGAGTCGCCAGGATGTTCGAAAAGTTCACTTGCGGGCCGACGGCATTGGGTTCGGGAACCAGAAGCGAACCAACGCGGTCAAACGCCGCCGATGCTTGGGCAATTGTCGTCGCTGAAAGCGTGCGGGTATATGTGAGCGTGGCGGTGTGAGCCCGGGTCGTCGTGTCTGGGTTCTGCCCGGCGACCAGTTGGAAAGCGCTTACCGTTTGCGAGGTATAGACATAGCGCATGGCCAGGTTGTCTTTCCTGGTGAGTCGCTGGTCGAGCCTGAGCATGGCGTTGTTGTCGTCAATCGCTTGCCGCGCATTGCGGTTGAGCGCCCTGGAATTGATGTCCGTGCGGTTGGGCAGTTCTGCGGGAAAGGCGCGGAGGAACCGCTCGATGACCTCACGTTTCGCCGGGTCGGTGGTGAGCGGCGTCCGTTCGTCCTGCTTCGGAACCAGGACATTGCCATTGACAAAGCCTCTCAAGTGCTGGCGCGACAGGTCGGCGGAGAAGAACGCCCCTCGCCACAGGCGGATTGCGGCCGAAAGGCCGTATTGGTTCTCCTGCGCCGGCTTCAGTGGTCCTACTTGAAAAAACGATCGGGCATTGAAGACGCTGTTGCCGCCGATCCAGAAAACACTGCCGTGCCACGGTGATGTTTTCGACTGCGTGAGGTGAATCGTCGATGTCGGCTTATTGCCGAACTCGGTGCCGAAGTAGCCCTTGTCGCCCCGAAATTCGTCAAACAGCGTGGCTGTCGTGCCGACACGGATGTTCAACTCCTTCAGGGCATTGTTGTCGATGAGGTTGAACTGAACGTTCTCGTTGCGGCGCGCCTCACCGCTTTCGGTGTCGGTCCGGCCGAGGAGGTTCAGTTCCGTGCGGCGAGCGCCCGATTCCGGGTTCGGTTTGGCAGACTCTCCCTCGCCCTTCTGCGCCCATGCGCACAGTCCGGCGGCCAGCAGTGCCAGCACGGCACGCTGGCCCGAGAACGACATGCGTTCTATTATGACAATCCGATGACCGCTGGGTCATATTATCATCGGGGTCTGTGCTCTTTGCGGCCATTGCGGACGATTTCACGGGCGGATCAGACCTTGCTGGAATGCTCTTTGAACAAGGCGTTCGGACGGTGCTCCTGTTTGGTGTCACCAACGTTCCCGAAGGCTACGACGCCGCGGTGCTCTGCCTGAAAACACGGTCGGCGTCGGCCGCCCAGGCGCGCGCACTCAGCGTCGAGGCGCTGGGCCGTCTGCGAGAGCGCTCTCCGCGCCAGGTGCAGTTCAAATACTGCTCGACTTTCGACTCGACTCCGGAGGGGAACATCGGCCCTGTGATTGACGAACTGCTGAACGCGCTCGACGCCTCCTACACGGTGGCCGTGCCGGCGCTGCCGGTGAACGGCCGGACGCAGTACCTGGGGCACCTGTTCGTCAACGGCGTGCTATTGAACGAGTCGCCGATGCGGCACCATCCT
>JAEUQD010000282.1 GCA_016789925.1 Bryobacterales bacterium
GAAGACACGTGCCCCAAAGCTGTTGCGCCACGTCCAGGCCACCGGGTTGGGCTCGGCGGGTTTGTCCGGATCGACGGCGGTTCCCATCAAGAGCTGCGTGGCGTCGGTGGGAGGCCACTTCGGGCCGACGCGATAGAGCCAACTGCGGACGTGGAACTCCTGCTGAACGCCCTTGAGCACCGGGTGGTTACGGGCGGCAGGGATGACGCGGACGTCGGTACTGGCGCGATGCCCGAAATGGGTATGGCCGCCCGCGCCCCAGCCGGGCGGCGCTCCGAAAGCTGTCGCGGCCCAGCGATTCCAGCTTTCCAGCGGATCGCCCTTGGGGTAGTTAAACGAATGGGAAGTGGTGCGCAGTCCCAGCAGCGGTTTGCCCGACTTGACGTAGGCGTCGATGTGCTCCAGTTGGTTGGCCGGCAGGCGACGCCAGCGGAGGTAGAAGAGCGCGAGGTCGGCCTGCTTAAGTGCTTCCAGGCCAGGGATGTCGGTTTCGCCGTTCTGGTCCGGCGCGGATTTGAGCACGGTGCAACGGAACCCGTACTTCTGTTCCAACTCGCGCGCCATCAGCGGCAGTGTCACTTCGCCGGAATACTCGTGATCGCCGAGCACGAAGACAATATGAGGGGGGGCTGCAGCCGCCGGCCAGAGCGCCAGCGGCAGCAGGAGCCACCAGAGTTTCATGAGCGAAGTAGCTCCTCCCAAGTGATTTCACGTTTCCGCTCGATGGCCATTCGGCCGAGCAACGCAGTGAGCGTGCTGTCGGCGGACGTCTTTGTCATATTGTAGGGTTTGCGTTCGACGATGGATCTGAAGAACGCCTCAACGGCGTCGATGGTGATCTCGCGAGGGGAATCCTGCTTTTGGATGAGCGAGCGGTCGCGCAGGTCGTCGGCGTTGGGATAGCGGGCGGTGGGCAGCGGACCATGCAGCCGGTAGTACGTGCGCGCGGTTTCGAGTAATCCCTTGGAGCCGTAGAACTGCTCGCGGACATCGCGGTAACCGGCCGTGTGCTTAATAGAGATGAGATACCCTTCGATGGCGCCCGGATAGTAGTAAGTGATGTTGTGGTGGTCGGAGTTCCAGTCGCCGTAGCCAGAGGGGTAACGTAGTCCGCCGGTGCCGGACGCGCTGACGGGATGCCGGTCGCCGGCGAACCAGTTCAGCGTATCCAGCCCATGACAATCCTGCTCGACAATCGGCCCTCCGGAGGTTTCCAGGAAACGTCCCCAATGCCGGATCTTGCGTTCGGACTCGGGGTAGGGACTTTGGAAAGGTCCGGGCGGTGTGCCGCCAAGAATCCAGTAACTCATCATCAGCTTCATGTCGCCGATGCCACCGGTGTCCATGATGGATTTAGCCTTGAGATACTCGGCACTAAAGCGTTGCTGGAAGCCGAACTGGATGGTTTTCGACGGATCGGCGGTTTCGCCGGCTTTCTGGAGCTTCAGGATACCGGCCACGTCCGCACCGGCAGGCTTCTCGCAGTAGATATGCTTGCGAGCCTGCACCGCCGCGACGAAATGCTCGGGATGGAGGAAGACTGGCGTGGCGATGAGGACGGCATCGACGCCGGACTGGCTGAGTAGCTGGTTGTAGTCACGAAACGCGGGAACCTTGTCGCCGCCTGGCAATTGAGTTTTCGCGGAGTCGATCCGGTCCGGATAGATATCGCAGATAGCCGCCAGCCGCGCATTCCTGTCGCGGGCCATGTGGCCGCCGACATAGGTGCCACGGCCTCCGGTGCCGATGATGCCGAACGCCACGGCAGAGTTGGCCTGATAGGAGAAAGCGGTGGCCGGAGAAACCAGAAGCGCACCCTTGAGTGCGGAGCGCCGAGTAATTTCGGACATGGGGGCTCCTTTCGCTGTCGCCCTCAGTATAGCGGGATGGAAACTGTGTTTGAGTGACTGGGAGTGGAGGCGCGGGCGGGAATCGAACCCGCGAATAAAGGTTTTGCAGACCTCTGCCTTACCACTTGGCTACCGCGCCGTATCTTCTCATGAAGATAGCGCGAAAACGGCCTCAGGGTCAAACGCTAGACTGGGAGAGTGATCACCCGTCGACGGCTACTGGTCAGCCTGGGGACTATTTCAGCATGCTCGCGGCGGCCCAAAGCCAAAGGGTTCGAGGGTCTGGCATTTGTAGCCAACGCCGGCGGAGGGGCTGTGGCGGCGGTGGACCTGACGGCGCTGGCTGTCGTGCGCCATGTGCGGGTCCAGGGCAATCCACACCAGGTGCTGACGCGGGCGCAATTGCCGTGGGTGTTTGCCGTGATGCCGGACACGGCGACCGTCTCGGCGGTGGACCCATCGGCCCTACGGGTGCAGGCGCAGCGCCGGTTACCGGTGACGCCGGGCTGGTCATATCTGGAACCCGCGGGTGGGCGGCTGTGGGTTCTGGCGTCGTCGTCGCCGCGCGTGGTCGCGGTTCGGACCAAGGGACTGGAGATTGAGCGCACGGTGGAACTGCCCCACCCGGGCGTGGATGTCGATTTCGGGCCGTCGGGCTCGCCGTCGGAAGGCCTGGCGGCCGTATCGCTCGGCGATGGTGGCGAAGTGGTCGTGTTCGATACCGCCACCGGCCGATTGGAACGCCGCATCAAGGTGGAAGGGAAGCTGGGGAGCGTGCGCTTCCGGCGCGATGGCCGACAGCTTCTCATCGCCAATCGGAGTGAGCGGGAAATGGCGGTCTACGACTTACGGCACCATCGCCTGGTTGTGCGGCTGCCTTTGGCGGTTTCACCGGACCTTTGTTCGATGAAAGGCGACGGCGGCCAGCTGTTTGTGGCCGGCGCGGGAGCGGACGCCGTGGTCACTGTGTATCCCTACCAAACCGAGGTTGGTTCGATCACTCTCGCCGGGCGCGCGCCGGGCTTTCTGGCGACATCGGAAGCGCCCGACTATCTGTTCGTAACCAACCCGCAATCGGATGGCGTCACCATCGTGAACATCGCGACGCAAAAGGTGCTGGCGGTGGCGTCGGTGGGGAAAGCGCCGTGCTTCGTGGCGATTACACCGAACAACGAATACGCGCTGGTGCTGAACCGGCAGTCGGGCGATATCGCGGTGCTGCACATCGGGTCGATGACGGCGCGGCGAACAAAGTCGATCCCGCTGCTGACGATGATTCCGGTGGGTTCGGAACCAGTGAGCGCGGTGGTTAGGGCAGTGTAGGTATTGCCTGCATTTGCTGCAGCAGTGCTTGTACTTGAGGCCTAAGGCGACGTTCCCGGCTGACGCAGGCTAACGGGCCGGCGGGCTAATTCGTTTCGCAAGTGATTGATTCTACTGACGGCGCACTGTCGAAATTTGTCGAAGGAGGGCGGACGGGGTTGCCGCAGCAGCGTTTGTATTTGAGCGTGGAGCCGCAGGGACAGGGTTCATTCCGGCCGATTTTTTCACTCCGGATGGGCTGCGGTGGTTCCGGGGATTCCGGGGGCATTTCGTTTCGCACGGACTCCGATTCTTGTGAATTTGTGTCGAATTCTGTCGATTCCGGGAGCTTCCAGTCCTGTTTGAGGACGGCGAGGGCGGCTTTCAGGCGAACGGAGGGCGAAGCGTCGGGATTGGTGAGAATCTCCCGGATGTTGTTCAGCGCCAGGCGGGTGAGGATGGCGAGTTGGGTGCGGAACTGTTTTTCGAATTCGGCCTGGCAGGTTTGGGCGGCTTTGACGAAGACGGGATTCTTGATCCAGTTGTGGAGGGTGGAGCGATGGATATTGAGCTGCGCGGCGACGGCGGAGAGGTTGAGTCCGAAGCCGAGGGCGATGGCAGCGCCGGCCTGGATGGGCAGGCGGGGATGAACATTCACGATTCCGGTCGAGCCGTTTATCTCGGTTTCGGTGGCGCCGAGTAAAGAGTTCACCTGGACGAGTACGATAGGTACCACACTCTGCCGTGAGGCTGGTCAGGCGCGATTCTTCTGCGCGGGGCGGTACAGGTCCTGCCTGGGGAGGCGTGTGGTATTAGCGCGGCACCACTGTGATATCCGAAGCGGCCACCCCAGCCGCTCCCGTCGCCGTCCATAGTCCAGTGGCCGACCGGTACCACCAGATCTGGTTGCCGGCATCGCGGCCAACTATGTAGAGCGAGTTATCGAGCCAAGCTGCCGACTCCGACTTCAACACGCCTCCTGTGCTGACCCACGATTGCACCACGAAGTTCGGATAATTGGTCGACAACGGCCGCAGCAAAATGCTGTCGTTGTCGGCCACTACGGCCGTAGTCGCCGCTATCGCTGGGTCCCGCCCCAGAATTCCCTGGGCGTGAATCCATGGCAGCACAGCAATGCGGTCGAATGGTGCAAACCAAAGGGCGTTCCATTGGTCGCGCCCCGCCAGCACCGCGATCGGGCCTTCGTGGGAGAGCGAAAGTTGTCCTTGCAGAATGCCTCCGCGGAACGTCCACCCCGGAATCTGGAGCGGAGTGAACCATTCCAAGAAGTTCAACGTCCATACTCCGTTCCAGTTGTCCTTGCCCGCGACCCATACTTCGGGAGGAGCGGAGGTAATCTGTGGGTCAGTGGCGAAGATGCCGCCGAGGTTCCGCCAGTCGCTTCCTATCCCCGGACGGAACGTGCCTAGCCAACAACCGTTCCAGTGATCCCGCACCGCATAGGACACAACCCCGCTCGGCGCTACCGCCACGCTCGGGTCACCCTTGGCCTGCCCACCCAGGAAGATCCAATTATCGAAGAGCTTCGTCGAACCGCTGAACCGCGTGATCCACAGTCCATTACTTGTGTCTCGCCCGACGATCCATGTATTCCCGTCGCCGTCCTGCGCCGCGCCCGGCTTGCCTGAGAAATGACCGCCCGCGTTATAGATTGTCTGGCTTCCGAACTCTGTTAGGCGCACCCGGTTCAGA
>JAEUQD010000300.1 GCA_016789925.1 Bryobacterales bacterium
TCCGCCGCGCTTGGACCCTCATTGCCGCCCTCATCGACAACCGCATGGACTCCATGGCTGCCGATCTGGAGGAATCCTACGAGCAACTCGACCACGCCACCCGTGCCGCCCTGGCCCACGACCATTCCACCAAAACCACCAAGTCCCTCCGCGAACTCGAAAACCACGTCTCCCGCTACTCCCGCGCCACCGACCGCGCCATCCGCCGCCTCCAACACCTCCGCAAGCTGGCCCCACCAGCGGCCCCACTGCAATTTCCGGAGAACGAACCCAAGAAACTGTAGTTTATTTCAGCATATTGGAGGCTTTTATGTGGCTTTACGACGATCCCAAGCGCACAGGGCCGCGTAGCAGGCTCCGTTGTGCGCGCTCCTCTCAAAAGCCGCGTACGTTCCGCGTTCCATCTTTCGCAAGAAACCACCGGAACCACGGCCCCACCGCCGCCAACAGCACCGCCGCCGGCAGCCGAAGGCGAAGACACGGTCGAAGAACTGCGCGACAAACTGAAGGAATTCGTCGAGACGATCATGGCCGTTCTGCGCCCCTACACCGACGCCTATCAGGCCGTCCTCGAATGTTGCCGCCAACACGCCACCGTGACCAATCCCCCGCTCAAGTTCGCTACGTGACAATAACGAAAAGATCGCACTATCCTGGCGGCGGAGTTTGTGGGGGACCCGGTGGGTCTTTGCCTGCGTAGTGGAATTCTTCGGCCTCGCGGAAGTTGGAGTCTTTGGCGCAGAGGGCGGGCGAGGGGGACTGACTCGGGGCTCCTCCAGATTCTTACGGTCAGCGTAGAGGGTCTCTGTAGTCGCGTCGTTCGATGCCGAGCATCTTCATGCGTGAGGCAAGGGTGCTGGGATGGATGCCGAGAAGGTCGGCCGCGCCACCCTGTCCGGAAACACGCGAGCCGGCTTGGCGTAGTGCGGTGATAATGTTGGCGCGCTCTCGCTCGCGCCATTCGCGTTCCGGAATGACGGCTTCAGTGGATATTGGTGCGGGTTGAGCGGAGCGCTTCGGCTTCGACGATGTAGGGAGATCGAATGTCAGCTTGGCTCCGTGCGAAACGATCACGGCGCGCTCCACGACGTTCCGCAACTCGCGTACGTTGCCGGGCCAGTCGTATTGCTGGGCACGCTCCATCTCGCGCGCGGGAACGATCGGAGGCGAAACGTGAAAGCGTTGGCTCGCTTGGCGGACGAAATGGATCACGAGCGCTGGGATATCGTCCTTGCGGTCCCGCAGCGGCGGCACCTCAACGGGGAAGACGCCTAGCCGGTAGTAAAGATCCAGGCGGAAGCGTCCTTCATCCACCTCTTTGCGAAGGTCGCGATTGGTGGCGGCGACCACGCGGACGTTGACTCTGCGAGTGGATTCATCGCCGACGCGCTCGAACTCGCCCTCCTGCAGGACACGTAGCAGCTTCGTTTGCAGGTCCAACGGAATTTCGCCGACCTCGTCGAGAAACAGCGTTCCACCGTCGGCCAGTTGAAAACGTCCGATGCGGTCGCGGACGGCGCCGGTAAATGAGCCTCGCACGTGTCCGAAGAATTCGCTTTCGAAGAGCTCATGCGGAATCGATCCGCAGTTGACCTTCACAAGCGTCTTGCGCGACCGCCCGCTCCGCTGGTGGATGGCGCGGGCGATCAACTCTTTGCCCGTGCCGCTTTCACCGAGCACGAGAACATTGGCATCGGTGGCGGCAACGAGTTCCACCTGATGGAGCACTCGCTCGAGGGCGGGGCTGCAGCCGAGGATCTCCCCGAACGAACCGGTGGAATCCACTTCTTCGCGCAGATAGTCACGCTCCAGCTCTAACTGCCGCCGGAGTGATTCGTTATCTTCGAAGGCTCGTGCATTGGCGATGGCAACCGCGGCAGCGCTGGCCATGGTGCGTAGCCAGTGGAAGCAGTCATGGTCGGCAGGCGTGCGACGGAAGACGGCAAGCACGCCGAGCGACTCACCGCGGAACACCAGGGCGTGGCCTGTGAAGCTCACTAGTCCCTCGGCTTTGACCCACTCCGGGTGGCGAACCCACTGGTGATGGTCGGCAAGCGTCGGTATGCGAATCGATTCGCCGGTGGTGGCAATATGTGCGATCTTCAGGTTGCTCTTGGCAAGCGGTATGCGATGAAACGTCCCGTGAATTCGGCTCCAATCCGCTCCTTCTGTCGCCGGCGCACCAGCGCTGGCGCGTAGATGCAGGGCTGGCTCGGGGTTGGGCTCGCCCGCACTGCAGACCGGGCACGCCTCATCCGGCTCGCGCAACCACAGCCGGGCTAGCGCGACGCCAGGCTGGCGAGCCACGGCATCCATGATGGTTTTCAGTACGGCCTCCAGCGAGCGCTGCTCAGCTAGGGCAAGGATGATAGCGGGCAGTGGCTCCAGGTCCATAGAGTCCGATCATATCGCGAAGATTCGTGACTCCAATAATGAAATTTCGAGACTCGTGATTTTTCGTGATCAGGCCAGAGCCTGCACTTTTCGTATTTTCAATGACTTGAGTAGATTTTGGCTGTGGCTGCCTTCGTGCATTCTTAGGAGCATCGCGAAAGCAAGCGAGACGAAAGAGAGACCACCAAAATGCAAAGACTAAGCGCAGTGAATCCGACCAATGCCACGGGCAAGGTCAAACAACTCCTCGATGGAGTGCAGGCCAAAATCGGCATGACTCCGAACTTGATGAAGACGCTCGCCAGCGGCCCTGCGGCTTTGGAGGCCTACCTAAGCTTCGGCGCGGCCCTCGCCACCGGGAAACTCGACGCCAAGTTCCGAGAGCAGATCGCACTCGCGGTGGCCCAGGCCAACTCCTGCGAGTATTGCCTGTCGGCGCACTCGGCCATCGGCAAGATGGTTGGACTGAAGCCCGAAGAAATCGCCGCCAGTCGCGAAGCGCATTCGGACGACGCCAAGCGCGACGTGGGCCTGCATTTCGTGCAAGCGTTGGTCGTGCAGCGCGGCATAGTCTCCGACCAGGATCTGGTGCAAGTGAAGGCGGCTGGTTACACGGACGGTGACATCGCCGAGATGGTTGCCAACGTGGCGGTGAACATTTTCACCAACTACTTCAATCACGTCGCGCGCACCGACGTCGACTATCCGCGCGTGGACGTGAGCCTGCCCGCGATGGCTCACCAGTAAGGACCAAGCCACAACGGCGGAGGTCGGCATAACCTCCGCCGTCTCGCTCCACAGAAACGAAGGCCAAACAAGGAATTTGACGAATGACTCCAACACAACCCATCAAGCCCCCCTTCACGACCGAAAGCGCTGCCCGAAAAGTCCAAATGGCGGAAACCGCCTGGAATACACGCGATGCTGAGAAGGTGGCTCTCGCCTACTCGCCGGATTCGGAGTGGCGAAACCGCACTGAGTTCCTGAGAGGCCGGGAAGAGATCAAGGCCTTTCTGAAACGCAAGTGGGCCAAGGAACTTGACTACCGGTTGAAGAAAGCATTATGGACCTTTGGCGACAACCGCATCGCGGTGACCTTCGAATACGAATGGCACGACGCGAGCGGCCAATGGTTTCGCTCCTACGGCAACGAACTCTGGGAGTTCGACGAGGCCGGCCTGATGCGGCGCCGGATCGCGAGCATCAACGATGCACCGATTGCCGAGTCCGAACGGCGCGTTCTCTAAGGAAGCAGGCAGACGATGTACGTGAAGGAAATTTGGCGGTATCCGGCGAAATCCATGGCGGGTGAGCCGCTGACGAAAGCGAACCTCTCGCCACTGGGCATCGACGGGGATCGCGTTGTGCTGGTGGTGAATCCGGCGGGGCGCGTGGTTACCGCGCGCTCGCACCCACAGCTTCTGGGGCACAAAGGCACCACTGGACCCAACGGCGTTCCCCTGGTTGATGGGCGGCCTTGGACGGATGCCAGTGTCTTACACGACGTGCGCGCGATCGCCGACTCCGGCGCCACGCTGATCCACAACGAAACGGAAGACCGCTTTGACGTGTTGCCCTTGCTCGTTGCCACGGACGGCGCGATTACGGCGTTTGGCCGCGATGGCCGCCGCCTTCGTCCGAACATCGTCATTGGTGGCGTCACAGGGCTTGCGGAGCGCCAATGGCCCGGCCGGAAATTGCGCATCGGCCATGTGATCATCGATATCGACAGCCTGCGCGGCCGGTGCGTGATGACGACCTATGATCCCGACACTCTCGAACAGGAGAGCATTGTGTTGAAGGACATTGTGCAGCGCTTCGGCGGGAAATTGGGCTTGAACTGTGCTGTGGCACAGGGCGGAACGATCGAGCAGAATCAAAGAGTCGAGCTATTGTAGCCGACCACGCCCGAGTCGAATTCATCGCTCAAGATCTGATTCAGCAGGGCCGGTCGCCGCTGGTGCTCACTGGGCGCACTGAGCACCTGGCCCACTTCGAAGCGAAGCTATCCGGCGTGGTGAACAACCGGCATGGGTCGAAGGCAGCGCAAGGCGATCAGCGAGGCAGCACTTGAAACGCCGAAACTGCTAACCGAGTTTCTTGCGCAGCCAATCCAGGGCAAGGGTGGCGGCGACGTTGCGGATACGGGCGCGATCGCCGAAGAGGTGCAGTTGGCGGGCGTCCGCGAAGCCGGGTCCAGCCAGTCCAACGAAGACGAGACCGACGTTGTCCCCGGAGGGTCCGGCGTAGCCCGTGATCGACAACGCCCAGGTGGCGCCGGTGCGTTCGCGGGCGGCCTGCGCCATCGCAATCGCAACGGGCTGGCTGACGGCGGAATGCCGGCTCAACAGGTCCGCGGGAATGCCGAGCAGGGTTCGCTTCATCTCGTCGGTGTAGGTGACCAAACCGCCACGGAACCAAGTCGAGGAATCGGGCACCGAGGTAATGCGTTGACCCAGCAGTCCGCCGGTCATACTTTCAGCGGTGCTGACGGTAGCGCCAAGTGCGGCCAGGCGGCGCCCGACAGCAGTCTCGAGATCCGCGCCGTCTTCGGAATAGATGCGGTCACCGAGGAGTTCGCGGATCTTCGTCCCAAGTTCATCGACGAGACGCTGGGCTTCGGCGGCTTCCGGGCAGCGGGCGCGCAAGTGAATATGCACGTCGCCGGGCGCGGCGAGGATCGTGGTGACGGGGTTGGTATAGGGCGTGTAAACGGGGGCAATGAGTTGGTCCAAATCCGACTCGCCCATGCCGGCGACACGGAAATGCGCGGTGGCGATGGCCAGGGGCGGCGCCAGCGCCCGGACGCGCCGCTCAATCTCCGCCATCCAGATGCCCTTGAGTTCCGAAGGCGGGCCGGGCAGGAGGGCGATGGCTTTGCCGCTCGGCAGGCGAATCCACTGGCCGGGGGCGGTGCCACGGTCATTGGGAATTGCCTCAGCGCCATCGATCAGGAACGCCTGCCGTTTGTTGTTCTCCGCCATCGCGCGCTTCATTCTGGCAAAACGTTCGGCAATGGCGTCGCAGAGAAATTGGTGGAAGTGCTGTTCGCACCCGAGTGCCTGGCACACGGCGTCACGGGTGACGTCGTCTTCGGTAGGTCCCAAACCGCCAGTGAGGATGATCAGGTCGGAACGTTCGACGGCGCCCGCGATCAAGGCGGCGAGACGAACCCGGTCGTCTCCGGCGATCGCCTTCTGCACGACTTCAATACCGGCGGCATTGAGCTGGTCAGTCAACCAAAGGGAATTGGTGTCGACTTTGGTGGGCGTGAGCAATTCCGAGCCCACGGCAATGATTTCGGCGTTCATTTAGGCGATGTAACCACGGACGCCGGCGTTGACACGGAAGAGCGCGCTGGTTGTTGTCAGATACATGTAGGTGGGTGCGGCAAAGGCGAGTCCTACGATGTTCGGTCCCGACAGGAAGAGTCCCGCCTCGCGGTCCGGACTGATGCGAACCACACCTCTGCGGCCGGCGAATGACGCCGCCACGTACAGATTGCCGTCTTCATCAAAGGCAAGCCCCTGCGGCCGGCCGAGACCGCGGTAGAAAACGCTGACCTCGCCGGCCGGTGAGATGCGATGCACGGCGTCGAAACTGGAAGTCGTGGGCCCGGTGAGGTAAAGATCGCCGTCGGGCGCGAACGCCAGGTGGTAGGCGGCGATGGAAGGCTCGACCGTCGCGAAGACATAG
>JAEUQD010000305.1 GCA_016789925.1 Bryobacterales bacterium
CCCGCCGGCTTGTCCGCCGGGTTCAACGCCACCCGCGGCTTCCACGACAAATCCACCGGACGGCTCGCCCGCTCCAGCCGCTCTTCCAGCGACCGCAACACCGTCAGATACACGTCCAGCAGGTGCTTATCCGCCGCTCCCAGGGAATCCCGTAACTCCCGCGCATCTTCCAGCACGCGGTCCAGCAGCAGCACGTCCTGCTTCGCCGTGTCTCCCTGCGGACCGCTCGCCCGGAACAGCCGTTCAAACACCAGCCGCGGATTGATCTCCCGCGCCAGCGGCGTCGACGGACCGCTCCACGCGATGTGCGACCCGTACACCCGCGTGTAACCGACGTTCTTGTCCACCCCGGTGCTCACCGGCGAAATGCCCAACTCCAGCGACGGGAGCGGCGTCTGCTTGCCCACCTGCTTCGCCGCCAACTGGTCCATCGACACGCCGTTGCAATTGATGTCCACGCCCAGCGTCTTCGTGATCGTCGTGCACGTCAGAAAGCCGGAGATCTTCACATAATGACCTTCGCCCCCGCGGCTGCCCTGGTTCCACAGGTTGGTCAGCACCACGATCTCGTCCCTCAGATCGCGCAACGGCTCCAGCGACGGCGACAACTCGAAGTCTCGCCCCGTCTTCGCCGGCGTCCACATGTCCGGGTGCACCCCGTTCGGCATGTACAGCACGGCCATCCGCTTGGGATTCGCGCCGTCCACGCGCGCCGCCTGCGCCCGAGGCATCATCGCCTCCAGCCAGGGCAGGCCAAGCGCCGCGCCGGCTCCGCGCAGCAGGGTTCTCCGGGAAAGGGGATCGCGCCGTGACTTCATGGATTATTCCTAATTTAACTTGGATGACAGCTTCGCCGCAGGCTTCCCCGCCGGCTGGTACCGGAACGGCACGCTCAGCACCACCTCGGTGATCAGCGTGTGTGCGGAATAATTGGTCTGCTTCAGCCGACCCGCGATGTGGTCTACCGTGCACTGGTCTTCCAGCGTCAACCCGCGGCCCAACGCGTACGCCAGCATCTTCGTCGTCAGGTTCCGGATAAACACATCCTTCCGGCTCAGCAACACCTGCCGCAACTCGTGCACGCCGTTAAACCGCGTGCCATCGGGCAACTCGCCCTGCGCATCGATCGGCTTGCCGTTGTCCTCCGTCCGCCACCGTCCCAGCACATCGAAATTCTCCAACCCGAACCCCAGCGGATCGATCCGGTTATGGCACGACGCGCACGCCGGATTCTGCCGGTGCTGCATCAAACGCTCGCGCAGCGTCGTTGGCGTCGACCCCTCGTGTTCCTTCAACTCCGGCACGTTCGGTGGCGGCGGGGGCGGCGGTGTTCCCAGCACAGCCTCCAGCACCCACTTACCCCGCAACACTGGACTCGTCCGGTGCGAATACGACGACACGGCCATCACTGCCGCCATCCCCAACAATCCGCCGCGATGCGTGCCCTCCGGCAAATCCACGCGCTTGGGCTGCTGCCGCAGCTTCTCCGTCAGCGTGATCCCATAATGCTGTTGCAGCTTATTCGTCAGAATCGTGAACTTCGAATCCAGCAGGTTCAACAGCGACAGATTCTCCGTCATCAATTCCTGGAAAAACAGGATCGGCTCGTACCGGATGGCCGACTGAATCTCCGCGTCGTAATACGCCGGAAACAGCTTCGCGTCCGGCTTGATGTCGCGCCCCAGTTCCCGCGTGTTCAGCCACTGCTCCACAAAATGCTCGGCGAACTCCCGCGTCCGCGCGTCCTTCAGCATCCGCTCCACCTGCCGCCGCAACACCGCGACATCATGCAGCTTGCCCTGCCCCGCCAGCGTCAGCAGTTCGTCGTCCGGCATGCTCCCCCACAGGTAGTAGGAAAGCCGCGTCGCCAACTCGTAATTCCCGATCAGGCTCGCCTGCTCCGCGTGCCCCGGCGTCGGGAACCGGAACAGGAAGTTCGGCGATATCAGCACCGCCTGCAGCGCATATTGCAGCGAATCGTCGTAAGAGTCGCCCCGCTGCTGCGCCGCCGCGAATAGCTTCACATACCGCGACACTTCCTCATCCCTCACCGGACGCCGGAACGCCCGCGGCAAAAACGCCGCCAGCACTTTCCGCGCCGCCTCTTCCGCCGAAAGCTTCTCACCCGGCTCCGCGATCACAAACTTCCCCCGCGCCCGCGGCTCCTGAAACGCATAGTTCAGCGCCATCTTCGCCGCTTCCAGATACTTCTCCGCATGGATCGGCGACAGGAACAGCGTCTCGGCGGCATTGTCGAACCCCTCGCCCCCCGCGCCATCCGCCGGCAGCCCCGCGCCCGCATTGATGTGGATGTTCAACAGGTCCCGCATCGTCGCCGCATACTCGTTCCGGTTCAACCGCCTGACCAGCACCGGACCCGGCCGCAGCCCCTCCGCGCACGCCGACGCCCGCAGCGTTTCATCCACCCACTCCACAAATCGCCCTCGCAAATCCGCGTCCAGCGCCGGAGCCCCCGGCGGCGGCATCTCGCCGTCCCGCACCCGCGCCAGCACCTTTCCCCACAACCGCGCATCCTTGGCAACGCTATCCGCCGTCGTGTACTTGCCCACATCCAGCCCGCCTAGCGGAGCCTTCGCATGATGGCACTTCTGGCAATACTGGTTCAGCACGCCCTGCGCCTCGCCAAACCCAAACGGAGCCCCGACCAAGGGAGCCGCCATCAAAATGAATACACAAAGAGTTGGGTAAGTAGACACCGGGGATCTACCATGAGGATATCAAGCCCCCTGGCCTATCCGCACATTCGCACCAAAGCGCTCAGCAGCCGTTCCGCCCATGCTGACCCCGCCCGAACCTTGGTTGGGTCAATCCGCTCCAGCAGCTTAAACGAATGCCCGCCTTTCGAATACTCTCCCTTGGGACAGTCTTTGGTTGCGTTGCGAAGCCCGGAGATAAGGTCAGCCTTCGGTGTGCTCTCGATGTCCGGCCGACTGCTCAGCGCGTTCTCCCGGAAGGATTGCCCGTAGAACCTCCGAAGTTCCTCCCGGTCACCATGGAACCAGGCCTCCATGGCCTGTACCATCAAGTGAAGCTGGTCCTCGGAAGCGCCCTGCGGACGATCCCACCCATCGCCTGCTCGCAGCCTGACGTGTTCCCATGGGCTCTCCTGGTTGACCGGTCCTTCGCTGTCCACCAAGAGGACCGCCGGATTTCCATCTCCTTTCTCGTGGGCAGTTCGGAAATCCTTGTACGCCTGCTCGCGTCCCCCGCAAGCCACCACTCGCGGCATCCGACCCTCCAGCCCGGCCTTTCGAAAGAACTGGGAAAAACCGCGCCGGCATTCCGTCTGGAGCGCCTTGTTGTGATCGCCCCCACCTTCAACGAAGACTGTCACGCTCACCAGCGATTGCCCCCAATGTGCCCACGACGCCAGAGATGTCCAAGTCCATAGTCCTTCAACCACTCCGAGAGTTCGTTGCTCGTCTTCCGGATCATCCTGGTCGAAGCGCCACGCTTCTCGCACACAACAACAGCCTCGGGCACGCTCGTGAGTCCGTCCACTAACGTATCCGAATGCGTTGTAACTACTAGCTGCATGCGATGAGACGCCTCAATCAGGAGATCGGCAATCCCGGGTAACAAGTCCGGATGCAACCCCGCCTCCGGTTCTTCCAAGCACACAAGAGGGGGCGGCGACGGATGACACAGCACCGCCAGCAGGCACAGATATCGGATGGTCCCGTCGGATAGGCGCGTGGCCGGAACGGGCGACCGCAGGCCGCTGTAGCGCAGAAACAACTGGATCGTCCCACCCAAGACCTTCGTCGAAAAACCCTCGATCGTTTCGTCTGCTTCCTTTAGCCTCTCGACTAAGCTCCGGCTCAGACCGCGGTTTTCCAAGTCATTCAGGACGAGCGCGAGATTTGCTGCGTCTTCCCGCAGGAAATCCGATGGCAGGTCCGTCGGCTGCGGCTTCCGAGGTTGAGTATTGCGTCCCAGGCCCCATTCGCGGAAGAGCTTGAATGCGGCGTAGAGATAACCCAGATAGGTTACTTCGGGGTATTGGTCAGGATCCCTGCGCTGAGAGAGCACCGACTGGTCCTGTGGCCACGCTCTCGGCTCGGGTTGCTTGTACGTCCGTTCCAAAGGATCCACCGATGTTCTCGCACTTAGAATGGGCCAGCCCCGGCGATACCGATAGTAGAAATTTGCATCTGCGCCCCCTCCCTGCTCATTCTCGATCGCCTCATCCACGAGTTCCGCCCGCTGCCCCACCATCGTCAGCGACAACCGGTGCCGGAGCGGTACCTTCCCCTGCGCATACGACACCGTCGCCTCAATCTCCGCCACTGGCGTCGATTCCGAGCCCTTCCACAGCCACTCGTTGATTCCGCCTCCTGTTTGGATCGGTTCCAGCAGGTTTCCGGGTGCTGCCTGCAGGAGAGCGATCGCCTCAATTAGGTTCGATTTGCCCGAACCGTTGGGGCCAATCAGTACGTTCAATGACTGCAACTCGAACTCGGAGCTCTCGGGACCAAAGGATAGGACATTGCGGACCCGCATCGTCCTCAGAAATCGCTTGTCGCCCAGCATGAAGCCTTTATTCTAACCGTCACCAGCCGTCACAAGCGCTTTCCGTTCCAACCTCCAGTCGCCACTACTGATTGCCCGGACTCCGCGCCCAATCAGGAGTCCCCACTACGGTACGGTGTAAATCCGACCCAGCGATTCAACATCGCAGCTCGCTTCTGGCACCCCTGACAAGGGTCTATGCCGACCCGTTGCGTGACGCCCTTGATCGCATCCCCCAACCCCACGCGCTTTCCGATGGGTAAGGGTATCCGGATGGCTGGCTTCGCCTGGCTGGGCAGTTTCACAGTTACCTCCTGCTTCCCACTGCCTGGAGGGTCGGCGCAGGCCGGCCCTCCAGGCAATCACGTCACACTAACAACGGCTGATCCCGCACGAGATGGGTGGAATCCCCCAACGTGTCTTGCAGCAGGCCTTCCAACGCCCAATACTCGGTACGTTGAAGCACCTCCGCCCGAAGATCGGCAGGTTGATGCACCACCGGCCACCGCCGACCTGCACGCAAGGCGTACAGACCTGCGCCTGAGGTGTCACACCAGCATCTTCTACGGAGGGTACCGCCCCCGTGGAAAAGAATGACCTGTCCGCTGGCTGTGATTGTCTTGGCATCCGCATAACACTTCTCTCCTTTCTTAATAAGTCACGTCACGTGGTGTAACCGCCCTCACTCGCAGCGAGGCCGGTTGCTACCGTTTGTTATCCGCTCGATTCGTCCCCGTCAGTCGCCTCGGCTGATTCATCGCCTTCATCGACTTCGAAGGCCTCGTCCTCCTGCTGCGGGAGCAAGCCGGGTCGACCGGCGTTCACACTGCGCCACGGCCGGCGGCGGGCATCGCGAACCGCGGGTTTCGATTGATTTGGTAGATGCATTTCGCGTTCTCCTTTCTTGAAATAGAGTCGTCAAGCTACCTTCGCCGCGATGGGGTTATTCGCTCACCGCACCGCCCACGAGCGAACCGGACCAACCAGCACGGGCACGACATCGCTGACGTCTACCGTGAACCGGTAGGCAGTCCTTGCCGTCCCCAGCGCGTCAGCCGGATCAAAGAAGACCAGACGTACATCCCAGCAGTCGCTGTCCGGCCGGCAAATGGGACTCGGATCGACGTTGATCTCGTCCAGTTGCAGTTGCCGGCTCGCTGCGCTCTCAAACACCCGTTCCAGGTTGAACGCATTGGTGGCAGCGAAGTTCAGCGCGCGTTCCTGAGGTGTTTGGCCGTTATTCCGCACTTCGAAGTAAATCCGTTCGAGGAAGCTATGCATGCCCTCAACCTTCGACGCGAAGCGCTTCCTCCCTTCGTCGTCGCCGGGCTCCGCCCCAACGACGCTTCTGACCAGACTCATCGTCTTCCAGTTGTAGAGAGCTCGCAGTTCGGGAATGAGTACAGGGACCTGTTGCCCTGACAGCAGTGTCACTGTTCCGTCCAGAACTCCGGGAACGCTCACCCGTTCCGCCTGTTCGTTAATCTGATCTGAGAAGAATTCCAGCAGGCGGTTGTACGTTTCTCGCGCAAACGCTCCTTCCGGGCGAATTACGTAGAACGGCGCGACGTCGTGATTGAGAGTCCATAGGATCGCCGAAGCGAAATGGAGATTCGCCCCTCCTTCGACAGTCAGAAACTCCAACAGATCTCGCGGATTTGAGGGAAATTTCCCCTCGTCCATTTCTGCGTTGATCGCGTCGTAACGAGCCTGCGTCCCGAAGTCGTACCCAAGTTCTCCGAGCGCAAAGACCAAGCCGCCCCCCTGCTGGCAGGACGTGCATTCGGAAGGTGATAAGGCTGGGCTGGTCCGCCTGGACGTCTCCTGCGGCCGCGTCCCAAGTGAATCGTCCCACGCGCCGCCCTTGACTTGCGTCCTTCCGCCGGCGCGCACGGGCGCCGCGCGGCTGGTAGTTTCATACGCTGGCGAGGCAGATTCATACGTCGTGTTCGGCGTCAGCCCCTCTGCCCGTTCGGCCGCCGCCATCGCCTCAGTGGCTGGCGCCGGCGCCGTATCTTTGACTAATTGATCCATTTCGTTTGCTCCTTTCAGATAGTGGTCGAATGCTCGAATGGGAACAACTCGGCCGGCGAGCAGCCGCCGGCATTCGCGCCGGTCGTCTAAGTTGCATGGAGCGGCCGACCGGAGCAGGGCTTCGTGAACTTCACGCGCATCCTGGACGGTCAGGTAACCCCGGCGTGAGAGCCTCGCGCTGAGCAGCAATCCCGCCAGACCCGCAACCAGCGGAGCCGCGAACGATGTGCCAGTGCGGCGCTCATAGCGGCCTCCCGGCGCGGCGCCCAGAACGGAGACGCCCGGCGCCACAACACCTTGACTCTGGTACGCTCCGCCAAAATTGCTGGACTCCACCGGGGAGCCGGCGGCGTCGTGCGCCCCCACCGTCACAACCATCGGCAGCGCCGCCGGGACGTGCAGGCAGTCACATCCGTCATTGCCCGCCGCGGCCACAATCAATACGCCGCGCCGCGCGCATAATTCCACCGCGCTTCGCAGGCGTGCGTCAGCCGTACCCGCGCTTCCTGGCTGCCCGGCGCTAATATTGATCACGCGTGCGCCGTACCCTACCGCGGCCTCAATCGCGCGCGCCAGGTCGATCTGTGAGCAGGGAACCACTGCCCCGTCGCGATTCGGTTCATCGGAAAACACCGGAATCACGATTCCGCGGCAATGCGGTGCGACGCCTCTCACGGGCCCTTCACCATGTTGCGCAAAGATCAGGCTCGCGACATGGGTTCCATGCAGGCACGCTCCCTGGCCTTGGCAACCTCGGCCGGCCGTGCCGGACATAGTCAGCCGTGCTCCCCTCAAGGAGGGGTGCCCTAGATCCACCGGACCGTCAAGAATCGCTACGCACACACGCGGATCACCCAACGTGTGCCGCCATACCTCACGGATACCTTCCAGTGGGCACCCAACCCCCATTTGCCCGGACCATGATCCGTCAGATAGGGATGGTTCTCGACAACCAGACACGCTTTACCACTCCTCAGGTCGGTGCTAACCCAATGGAGCAAGCACACGTCCACGCGCGGGAAACTCGGGTAATGGACGTGCGCGCAGCCGTCTCAACGCGGCTCTAGTAGGTTGACGATGCTTCGGAAGCCCAGTCGCTAACGAAGTTTACGAATTTGATGAGGCGAAAATCCCTGCAATCCCCTCCCCGGATGGGACGGATCGCCGGGGAAATCGTCGCATGCAAAAAACACTATCCCAAATTACCGTTAAATTCAAGAGGTTTTTTTTAAACGGACATCAATCTTTTCATATTGCGAATAGAAGGCCCTCACAACCCTTCCCCTGCACTCTTTTCGTGATACACTGCCGCTGAACTCCCTGGCCCCTCGCCATCCCGCATGCGACCCGGATCCATCGGTTAGGAAACAACGTTGTCCAAAGGAGAAGATAGATGTTCTACTCGCACCTTTTCCGCATCCTCGTCCCCGACGCCCCCCTGCACCGCCGCACGGACCGCGACTCGCCCTCCAGCCTCGAAGCCACGCTTCGCGTCGATGCCACCAACTTCCTCCGCGAGGCCCCAATCCAGCCCGGACTCCAGCAGCCTCGCCTCGTCTCTTCTTACGCCGGCTCCTTCGACACCCTTCTCTTCGCCCTGCCCCAATACGTCGCGGCGAATCCCACGTTCACCGCCGCCTACCAGTCACTGCTCGCCCAACTCCGCCCCGGCACGCGCTTCGTCGTCGCCCACCATGAGTCCCACCGCACTCCCCTCGAATCCTGGTTCACCGCCGCCGGCCACTCGCCCGCCAGTGTCACTTGGGTCCCCCTCCCTGACTTCGCCAGTTTTACTGACTGGGCTGAAGACGGCTATGTCGCCCTCGAAGACGCCGCCGATGGTTCCCGCTACCTGATGGAACCCTGGGAATTTCCCCGCGCCGGCGACGCCATCCTCGCCGACGCCGTCGAAGAGTACGCCGGCATTCACGCCTCGCAATCCCCGCTTATCTTCCAGGGTGGTAACTGCCTCATCGGCGACGATTTCTGGCTCCTCGGCCGCGACTACTTCGCCGACAGCGTGCAACTCACCCAGCGTAACCGCCCGCCCGTCACCGTCCCGCCAAACACAACCCCCGAAGCTTTCGTCCGCCAGCTCTTCTCCCGCTACGTCGACTCCAACCGCATCCTCCACCTCGTCGGCACAACCCGCGCCATCCCCATCCGGCCTTTCTATGGAACGCGCGCCGGCAACAGTTACTTTCTCGACATCGCCTCCGATGGAGCCGGCACCTTCCAGCCCATCTTCCACATCGACATGCTCATCACCCTCATCGGCCGCGATGCTTCGAATAAGTTCCACGCCCTCGTGGGCAGCCCCGCACTCGCCGACCAGCTACTCGGCACATCCTCCCCCTACAGCCTCGCTACCGTCTACGACACCATCGCTGAGCAACTCACCGCCTACGGGCTCACTGTCCACCGCAACCCGCTCGTCCACCGCCCCACGCTCGGCCGCGCCTTCACCCTCGCTCAGCTTCGCGATCTCGCCAACCAGCCTAACGGTGACCCCGCGCTGCTCACCGCAGTCAATGAGCTATCCGCCGCTGGAGCATCCGACTCCACCACCGTAACCATCCGTTCCTGGCACCACATCACCTGGAATAACTGCCTGGTGGAAAACAGCGCCACTCACGGCAAGCACATCTATCTCCCCACCTTCGGCCACAGCCCCAACGCCGATCTCCAGCCCATTGACGCCCACATGAAGAACCTCTGGGAGGGCCTCGGCTTCACCGTCCACCTCCTCGGCGACTTCAACGAGTTCGCCCGCCGCCAAGGCGTCGTCCACTGCGTCAAGAAATACCTTGCTCGCGGCGCCTAACCGTTACCGCCCCACCGGCAGCGGATCCCGCCGCCCGCGCAACACTACCTGCGCCGGGGCGGTCACCATCTGCTTGTACTGCGATACATGGATCGGCCGCTCCAGCAGATCCACCGGATTCACCACCGTCACCGGCCGCGGCGCAATCGCCCGAATCAAATCATCCAGATCGTATTTCGTCAGCATGCCCGGCACCGCCACCTCGAAAACATGCCGGTGAATCGGCCGCTCCACGCCCAGCCGCAGCACTGCCGGCGACTGGTGCGTGATCACCTTCCCAATCCTGTTATCGAGCGCCGCCGCGTGCAGCACATACACGCCGCCTGCTCCATAACCCGCCGCCACCAGCCCCTCCCGCTTCACATCCCGCCGCGACACCAGATAATCCACCGCCCGGATCACATCCTCGGCCCTGATCCCCGGCAGCGACTTACTCACAATAAATGCGCTATAGGCCAGGTCGAAGTCGCCGACGATGTGCTGATAACTCGCCACCGGCCGCTCCGGCGTGCCCCGCGGCTGTAACACCAACACCAGGTACCCTTCCCGCGCCAGCGCATCCGCGTCGCTCCCCACCGCCGCCGTCACTTCCTTCGGCCGCGCATCCACCAGCAGCGCCGCCGGATGTGGTCCATTGCCATCGGGAATCAGCAGCGCTCCCACCCCTGCCGCTCCCCCCTCCAGCATCATCGAGATCAACTCTGCCCGGTAGCCCTCGCGCCGCACCGTCTTGTGCACCGTCACCTCCGGCGCTGCTCCGCCCGGTTTCACCGCGATCCCCGCCAGCCGCCGCACTTCGCCCGGCAATGCTGCCGCCGTCACCTTGCCCCGCGCCGCCGCCGCCAGCTTCCGGTTCAGCGTGAACACCGTCTCTCCGCCGAGGGAATCCGACACCTGCCCCGTAGTTGTGCACAGGATCTTCTCCAGCGGATCCAGCACAACGTTTTCCTCCCGCGGATCGCCCTGCCCGTTATTCAGATACTTCTGAAAGAAGCTGTACACCGCCTCCCGCGACTCGCGTGGTACCCCGTGCGGTCCCGGTCCGATAAACCACCCCACGTTCCCCTCCGCGCCCAGTAGCTTATAAAATGCCCGTGCCTCTTCATACGACTGCCGCGCACCCTCCAGCGGAAAGAAATCCCCGATCGTCGACGCAATCAGATAGGGCTTCGGCGCGAACAGCTCGATATAGTCCGCGATGTCCAACCCCTCGCTCAGAAAATGCGCGAACGACTGTTCCCCATCCTGTGGGCCCAACTTGTCCAATAACTGCTCCCACGACGTGATGTAACACGCCGGCGCCGCCGCCTGCACCCGCGTATCGATCGCCGCGATATACGTCGTCAACGTGCCCCCGCCCGAACAGCCCGTCACGCCGATCCGCTTCCCGTCCACATCCGGTCGCGACAGCAGATAGTCGATCCCGCGAATCCCGTCCCATACCCGGTATCGCGCCACGTTCTGCCCGATCAGCACCGCATGTCCGTTGGCGTGGCTGTGTTCCTGCGTCGTCCCACCCACCTTCGACGTCCGCAAGTCCGGATCGTAATACTGCAGCCGCTCCCCCTGCCCGATCGGATCGTACTTCAGCACCACGAAACCCTTCCGCGCCAGCCCGATCGCCGTCGTTCGCTCGCCCTCCTTCCCTTCCGGACTATGTCCCACCGGCATCAGAATCGCTGGAAACGGACCCTGCCCCTTCGTTGGCAGATACACGTTCGCCGGCACATAGAACCCCGGCAGGCTTTCGTAGATGATCTTCTCGTACCGGTAGCCGTCCCGCTCCTCCATCCCGACATGCCGCGTCTTCAGCGGCGTTTTCTCCGCCGGCAACCCGCCCATCAGCCGCAGGATCTTCTCCCGCACCAGCTTCTGCCGCTCCGCTGCCTCCGCCGGCGTCCGCAGTGCCGACACGGCGCGCTTCCGCTCCTGTAAGTGCTTCTTACCCTCTTTGACCAGATACTGCTTCAATTGGTCCCGTGTCGTCTCCCCCTGGTTCGGAAACACCACCCAGGATTCCTGCGCCGCCGCGCTCCCCATCAGCACGGCCACCATACTCGCCAACCCGAATAACCGCATAACTTACGCTCCGTGTATCTCCACCGGCTTCCGGTTCTTATACTTGCCCCTTGTAAAATCGGGCACCTCCACCGGATGGCTGCCCGAAGCGACACTCTTCACGCTCAGCGGATAAATCGCGCTCCACACCGCCGTATCGTAAACGTCTATCGGCGTCTGTGTCCGGTTCTTCACCGCCTTCAGAAACTCGTGCATCTCGATATAGTCCGCCCCGCCGTGACCCTGCCCGCGCGCCGATTGCGACAAGTCCCGCCACAGTGGATGCTCAAACTCGGCGTAATACTTCTCCGGATCTTCCCACTCCGCTTCCCGCTTCTTCGGCGACCGCCCCTCGAAGTAGAACTTATCGAGCGTGCCCATGTAGATCCCTTCGGTCCCCTGCACGCGCAGGATCAGATCGTACGGCCGCGGCGACGAAGTATCGTGATATAGCGTCACCGTCGCCCCGCGCTCTGTCTTGATCAGCGTCGTATTCACATCGCCCAGGTTCCACTTTCGCGTCGCGCTCGGATGATCTTTCCCATAATTCCTCGCCGCGTAGTTGTTGATTCCCCCGCCCTTGGAACTCATCGACACCAGGTGCGTAAACCGGTCCCCGCGGTTGATATCCAGCCACCAGCCGATAGGGCCCAGCGGATGCGTCGGATACAAATTGCCGTCGTTTCTCACCGCGTGCATCCCGCGCCACGTTACCGTGCCCGCCTCACCGCGCTCGCCGCCCCGCGAAATAAACGCGCCCCGCACATCGTGCTGATACCCGCCCTCGCAGTGCCGCAACTCCCCGAACAGCCCCTTGCGCACCATGTTCAGAATCAACAGCGCGTTCCGGAAGTAACACACGTTCTCCAGGATCATGCACGGCATCCCGCTCTTCTCCGACGCCTCCACCATGTCCCAGCAGTCCTGCATCGTCACTGCCGCCGGCACTTCCGTGGCCGCGTACTTGCCCGCCTTCATCGTCTCCACCGACATCGGCGCGTGCAACTCCCACGGCCCCGCGTTGATGATCGCGTCCAGGTCCTCGCGCTGCACCATCCGCTTCCAGTCGTCGACACTGCGCCCGTAAATCTCCGGCCGCTTCTTCCCGGCCGCTTCCACCAACCCGGCTGCCCGTGTCTGCGCCGTCTCGTTGATGTCGCACACCGCCGGCACTTCCACTGGAAACTTCAGCGCGTTGCGCAACAGGCTCGACCCGCGCGAGCCCACGCCCATAAACCCAACCCTCACCGGCCGCGTCAGCGGCGCTCCTTGTGCTGCCGCCAGCCCAGCGCCCAGAAACTGCCGCCGGTTCCAATCGTTCATTGCATTGCCTCCCGTAGCCACGCATTGTAATTCTTTTCGAACGTCACCCCTTGCAGCCGCTGCATCACGCGAAAGTGTCCCGGACGCCGCGCACGTTCAAACGCGGCCCGCGCCACCTCGTATTGCCGCCTCACCTCGGTCAGCAGCGCCGCCGTCTGGTTCGGCCGCACCGGCGACGAAATCCATACCGGCCGCGGCGCAATCAGCGCCGCCACGTCCGGCAAATCGAAGTCGCTCAACACACCCGGCGCCAGAATTCGCTCCAGCCGCTCGTGAAACCTGTCCTGCGCTACCGACAGATACGATATCAGCGCTCCCTCCGCCAGCACCTTCGCCACCCGCGGCTCCAGCGCCGCCGCATACAGCGCGATCACTCCGCCGTCGCCCTTTCCGAATATCGCGATCCGCTGCGGGTCCACTGGCTCCCGCGACGCCAGATAGTCGAACGCGCGCAACGCATCCCACGTCTGCATCCCTGCCATTGTCTTTCCCACCAGCAACGCCCGCGCCGCCGTCTGATACTCGATCGAGTACCCGCTCGACCCCGGATTCATGTTGTGCCTCGGCGCGCTCTCGCCCCAGCCCCGCAAGTCCGCCGCCATCACCACATACCCCGCCCGTACCAGCGATTCCGCGTCCCAGCGATGCCACTCCTCGCGCCCATCGCCCGCGTTCATTCCCGCCGTCTTGCCCCCAGGATTGAAGAACAGGACCGCCGGCTTCCGCGGCTCGCCTTCCTCCGGCGTTAACACCACTGCGGGAATGGTAATGCCCGCCTCGCTCTCCAATGTCACCGTCTCCATCCGGTAGCCCGCGCGCCGCTCCTCGCCGCGACGCGTCGCCGCCGGAACTGTCCTCGGCATCGCAACGTCTATCGCCAGCCGTTGCGCGATCACCCTTCGTCCTTCCTCGACACTCGCCCCCGCCAGCTTCCGCGCCGCGTGTAACCTCTCGGCCACCTCCCGGTTCAACGTCTGCACTGTCGCCCCGCGCAGCGATGTCACCACCTGCCCCGTCGCCGTCACATTCAGCGTCTCGTCCGCTTCCACCGGCACATCCGGCTCCGTCCCTGCGTCCTCTTTCCCCTTCAGCCACTTCTGCATGAACCGGTAGGTCTCTTCCCGCCGGCTCTTCAGATACCCGTGCGGACCCTCGCTTTCCACTAGCCGGAACGCCTCCGGCTTACCCAGCATACGGTACAGCCGCCCAGTCTCGGCCGCCGTCGCCCGTGCCCCTTCCACCGGAAAATAGTCCAGCTTCCCCGCCGTCATCAGAAACGGACGCGGTGCATACGCCAGCACCAAATCGCCGAAATCCAGCCCCGCCGCCACAAACCCCGTCGGCGACTGCTCCGCATCCTGCGGACCCGGTCCCGCCCACAACTTCTCCCAGTTCGTCATGTAGCAGACGCTGTTTACCGCCGCCAGCCGCGGCTCCACCGCCGCCAGGTACGCCGCCTGCGTCCCGCCCCCCGAATTGCCCGTCACCCCAATCCGCCGCGGGTCCACGTCCCCGCGCTCGATGAGATAATCCACCGCGCGCACGCCGTCCCAGATCTCGTACCGCGCATAACCGCTCCCCGTCAGCCGGCACTGCCAGTCCGCCAACATGTGCTCGTTCGTCGGACCCCGCCCCACCAGCGACTTCCCCTGCTCCGCGTCGAAATACTCCTGCCGCTCGCCTTGCCCCACCGGATCGTACGCGAGCCCCAGAATTCCTTTCAGCGCCAGCGACGCCCCCACCTGCTGCGAACTCGACAGCGCCTTGCCTCCCCATCCATGACCCGCCGCAATCAGCACCGCCGGATAAGGAGGCCGCCCTTCGCTGGGTACATAGGCATTCGCGGTCACGTAGAAGCCGGGCAGGCTCTCGAAGACCACTTTCTCGATCCGGTACCCCTTCCGCGTTACCGTCCCGGTGACCTTCGCCCGCAGCGGAGTCTTGGTCTCCGGAAAACCGCCCAGCGCCGCCGCCAGCCGCGGACGCACC
>JAEUQD010000338.1 GCA_016789925.1 Bryobacterales bacterium
AGTCTTCGCGGGCTTGTCGAATCGGGCCGCGCCCGCAGTTTTGGCAAGAAACTGGTGGCGCCCAAGACGATCAATCAGAGGATCTACCTCGACGCGATCGAACGGCATGACCTGGTCTTCGGCATTGGTCCGGCCGGCACCGGCAAAACGTACCTCGCCGTAGCCATGGCGGTTTCGGCACTGATCTCCAAGAAAGTTTCGCGGATCATTCTCACCCGTCCAGCCGTCGAAGCCGGCGAGCGCCTGGGGTTCCTGCCAGGCACCCTCCAGGAAAAGATCGACCCTTACCTTCGTCCCCTCTACGACGCGCTGTTTGAGATGCTGGAAGCTGAAAAGGTCGAAAAATTCCTCGAGCGGAACGTCATCGAAGTGGCTCCGATCGCCTTCATGCGCGGACGGACCCTCAACGACAGTTTCATCATTCTCGATGAAGCTCAAAACTCGACAGCCGAGCAGATGAAAATGGTGCTGACCCGGCAGGGCTTCAATAGCAAAATGGTGGTCACCGGCGATGTTACTCAAACCGATCTGCCGGCAGGGCGCCGGAGCGGTTTGCTGGACGCCATCGATGTTCTGAAGGGTATCGACGAAATCCGCTTCGTTCATTTCGACGAGCGCGATGTCGTTCGCCATTCCCTCGTCCAAAAGATCATCAAGGCGTATGACCGGTTCCAGGATGCGCAGGCCAGCAAGCAGCTCTCGCTGCGCTGGACTGAAAGTGGCGGGGAATCGGCTCCTGTCCCAGCTCCAGGAACACCGGCCTAAGCCTCATTGCCATGACGGAACCTCCTAGTTGCGAACTCGTTTTCCTTCGCGCCCGTGGCTTGACGCATCGCCGGGAACTTAAGGATTTCGCCCGTGACCTCAGCCTTCAGGTGGCCGGTGGCCGTACCTTTGTCTGCCTACTGACCGACGACCGCGAGTTACACCGGCTCAATCGCGAATTTCTCGGCAAAGACTGCGCCACAGACGTCCTCTCGTTTCCGTTGGAGGATGGGCAGGGACTCGGTGAGATGGCGATCTCCGTCGACCAGGCGCGCCTGCAGGCAGCCCAGTTTGGCCATAGCCT
This sequence comes from Bryobacterales bacterium, assembly GCA_016789925.1. GTDB lineage: Bacteria > Acidobacteriota > Terriglobia > Bryobacterales > Bryobacteraceae > JADLDI01. The sequence goes on from JAEUQD010000338.1 coordinate 1,070, forward strand.
GGACGAAGAGATTCGTATCCTGATGTTGCACGGCCTCCTCCACTTGACGGGCATGGATCACGAAAATGACCACGGCAAGATGCGCCGGACCGAAGGCGCCTGGCGCAAGCGCCTGGGCTTGCCCGCTGGCCTCATCGAACGGGTGTCGCAATGAGTTGGCTGCTCGGATTCGCCGTCATTCTGCTCATCGCCCTGCTGATTCCCGTCAGCTTCGTGCAACTGCTCTACCTGGAGGCGTTACGCCTGCGCGCTCGTGAACTCCCCGCCCTTACCCTCTTCAAAGAAGAGTTGGAGGATCGCTTGCGGCTCAAGGCCGACGAAGGCGCGCTCGCCTTCTCGCTGCTCAAGCACGGCTTACTTCTGGCCATGGCCGTCACGATTTTCGCGGGCCTTGAACAGGCAGCTCTCGCTCTCCCCGTGCCCCATCTCCCGATCTGGGGTTCGTTATTGGAAGCCACGCTTCTGTCCTGGTTCGCCATGGTGATCGTGGCTCACCTCGTTCCCCACTTGCTCTACCGCCGCACCAGCGGACGCTGGCTCTTCACCCTCATGCCGCTCCTACAGGTCAGCGTCTTCGCCAGCCGGCCGCTGATCGCCGTGTTCAATTTCCTCCAGGCTCTCGCCGACCTTAGCGCCCCCGAGGAGCCCAAGGAACAGAGCAACACGCAGTCGGAAGACATCGATGCGCTCATCACAGCCGGAGCGGAAGAGGGTCTCATCGAGGAAGCGGACCGCCGGCTGATTCAGTCTGTGGTCGAGTTCGGCGACAAGCGCGTCCGCCAGGTGATGACGCCTCGGCCTAACATCGTCGCCATCTCGGAAGACGCCAGCCTCGATCAACTGCACCAGGTGGTCGTATCCGAGCAGTATTCGCGCATCCCCACTTACGCCGGCGACATCGATCACATCACGGGCTTCGTCCATGTCCGCGACCTGTTTGAGATCGGCCCTGACCAGCGCGCCCAACGCACCGTGAAGGAAATCAAGCGCAGCATTATGGCCGTTCCCGAATCCAAACTCGTCGAAGAACTGCTCCGTCTGATGCAGAAGAAGGGCGAACACATGGTCTATGTCGTCGACGAGTATGGCCAAACCGCCGGCCTCGCCACGATGGAAGACCTGGTGGAAGAGATCGTGGGAGAAATCCGTGACGAGCACGAACCAGCCCACGACGTGGAACGGCAGCCCGACGGTTCCTACGTCATCTCGGGGAATCTGGATCTCGACCATTTGGCCGAAATGCTGGAATACCGCCCGGACGAAGACACAGAGTCCACTACTGTGGGTGGCCTGGCGACCGAGTGGATGGGCCATGTTCCCAAGCCAGGTGAGACCATCGAGCGGGATGGCATCCGGCTGGAGGTTGTCGAAAGCGATGAGCGGCGCGTCTCCCAGGTACGCGTGTCGCGAGTGGTCGTGGAATCGAAAAACGGTGATCAATCAAACGAGTAAACACGTATCGGGGTTTGTCTCCATCCTCGGCTTGCCTAACGCGGGCAAGTCGACGCTGGTGAACGGGCTGGTGGGCTCAAAAGTCGCCATCGTTTCCAGCAAACCCCAAACCACGCGCACGTCCATCCAGGCGGTGCTCACGTTGGAACATGCCCAGGTCGTCTTCATGGACACGCCCGGCATTCATGAAGCGCCGCGCCTGCTGCATCGCCGCATGATGGAATCGGTACGCGAGGCTCTGGCCGACCGCGACCTGCTGATCTGGGTCGTGGACGCCACCCGCCCTTTCACTCCGGAATGCACGGAAGCCCTCAAGCTGCTGGACGGTAACAAGGCGCGTACCTTTCTTGTTCTGAACAAAATCGACGCGGTCCGGGAAAAAAACCTGCTGCTGCCGTTGATCGAAAGCTACCGCGTCCTGCATCCATTTGAAGAGGTGTTGCCTGTTTCCGCCCTCACCGGCGAGGGAGTGGACGCTTTGCGCGAGGCCATCCTCAAGGCCATGCCCGAAGGGCCGCAGTACTTCCCACCAGACCACATTACCGATCAGCCCGAACGCTTTCTGGCCGCCGAACTCATTCGCGAACGCGTACTCGAAGAGACGCGGCAAGAGGTACCCCACGCGGTCGCCGTCGTCGTCGACGAATGGGATGAGTCTCCGCGCCTGGTCCGCATCAGTGCCACCATCTTTGTCGAGCGCGACGGACAAAAGAAGATCGTCATCGGCGTTCGCGGTTCGGTTCTCAAGTCCATCGGAACGGAGGCCAGGCTTGAAATGGAGCGTCTGCTCGGCAAGAAGATCTTCCTCGAGCTCTTCGTGAAGGTCCGGGCGAATTGGCGTGACAATCCTCAGTTTCTGAATGAGATAGACTGGCGTTATATGGCAGGAGGCGAACCGAAGTGAGACGTGTTTTCGCTATGCTGGCTCTCGCTGCGGGGTTGGCGCTGGCGCAAAGCGACGATCATATTTACGACCGTGTGCGGATGCGCCTCGCCGAAGACCCCGCCGTCAACGGCGGCGCACTCCAGGTTGAGGTCAAGAATGGCGCTGTCACTCTCCGCGGCAACGTTAAGAACGAAAAAGCCCGCGAGAAAGCCGAAAAACTGGCCAAGAAGGTAAAGGGCGTCAAGAGCGTCACCAACGAATTGAAAGTGGACCCCAACGCTCACTAATGGCTGAACTTCTCACAGTGGTTGCGGAAATGAAAGCCAAGGCTGGCAAGGAAGACGACCTGCGCCGCGCCTTAATCGCATTGGTCGCCCCGACGCGCCAGGAAGACGGTTGCGTTCAGTACGACCTGCACGAAAAAACCGACGAACCCGGCCGCTTCGTCTTTTACGAAAACTGGGTCTCTGCCGATCACCTGGCTCGCCACGCCGCGTCGGCCCACATTCAGTCCTTCCGCGCGGGCGCCGGGGATCTGCTCGCCGAACCCGCACGCATCGAAACCTACACCCGCATCGCCTGACGCGATTCGTCTAGATACCCGCCGCCGCACGCGACGACGCAGCGCGGAAGTTCATGCTCCGCCCATTCAGCGATTCGAGCATCTTTTCGTGGATCTCCGGATCGAGCAGATAGTGCGTCCCCGCCGCATCCTCTTCCGCCGCGGCCAATCCTTTGTTCGACAGCAGGAGCATCAATTGCTGCTCTCCCGGCGACAGCGACGCCGCGTCCACACGCGGCATGCCCTGTCGCCCCGGTTGCAGTTTGCGCAGCAGCGAACCAAGCATTACCTGGTCGTCGGTCGAATCCAGCGCCGCCGCGGCCGCGTACCAACGATTCTCCGGGTCGCCATAGAAATACGGTCCCGCTGAGAATGCCAGCAGGAACACGATCACGTCGATAAAGGCCGCCAGCGCCAGTGAGAAAAGATGCCGCGAGTTGGGCGCGACAAAGAGTTCCTCGAAGGCCTTCATCAGGTCCTCTTGCCCCGACGATGCCTGCTCGACGTAATTTGCAAAGGGCGGCAGTTCTGGACGCTCCACCGCCGCGCCGCTCAACAACTGCCGCGCGCTTTCCCAGGGAATCGAGTCGTACACCTTGTGAAACTGCCGCAACTGCTGGTCGGTGGGCGTATTGGGTCTCAGTTCGCCGCGCACACGCACCAACGCCTGCCGCGACGCTTCCAGTTCGCTGACCAACTGCCGCGTCAGCTTCGCATGCCGCTCAAAGGCGGTGTACCGGACGCCCTCCCCCACGCCTTCGCGATAGGTCCCCGCTTCCTTCGCTACCTGTTCACGAATACTGTCGAGGTACGGGTCGCCGTCGCGGGCGCGCGAAATTCGCCCGTGTGTCTTCTCCGCGGACGTCATCTCCTCCAGCGCCAGTGCATAGCGTTGCCCGTTCACTACCGCCTGCGAAAGTGCCTGGTCGGCCTTCGCGCCCACCGCCGTCAGTTCGTCGTACAGTGCACGCTGCATCAGCGCCGGACGCTCCTTGGCCGTGAACCACGTGTACAGGCTCACGTAGGAGAAGGCGATCGACACCAACCCCGTGCAGACATAAACACCAATCAACAGCGCTTTGCCTTTGCGCGTGAATCCGATCAGCCACGCCACCAATACCAGCGAAATCTGGATCCCTAACGACGCGATGATCGAAAACCACGACGACAGATACAGCGCCATCCCCTGCTGCGTTGTATAGAACGACACCACCGACAGCAGGCAACTGGCCCAAAACAGCGCCCGGACGATCGGCTTTGCAAATCCGTCGCGCAATCCGGCGGCGGAAGACACCAAAGGCATAGTAGCCTCCTTACCCCTTTGGGTACGGAACTCTCGCCGTCCAGGTTCCAGGGAATTACGATGAAACTATGAACCGGCGTTATCCGATCGGACGTTTTGAACCGCCCACCCACACGACTGCCGCCGACCGCGAGGCATGGATCCGCGATATCGAGCAATTGCCGGTGCTC
>JAEUQD010000416.1 GCA_016789925.1 Bryobacterales bacterium
CTTCGCACTTATGCCGGGGTAATTGCCTCGGTAACTCTTTCGGTGTATCTGATCTGGACCGCGGTGCCGCATCCGAGCAACTGGCTGCGGCAGCCCCGCAACCGCGTCATCGGGCTGCGCGAGTTCATCAAAGCCTCACAGCAGCGGCGTTAACGCGTGAGTGCGGCTAATCCGTCCAGGTTCAATTTCAGGGCCTCTTCGGCATCGAGTTCCTCCCGATGTCCGAGAATGCCAATGCGCCCGCGATAGCCGCTCTCGACGATGGCTTTGATCACTTCCCGGTCGCGGTCACCCTGGCCAATCGGGAGAATCTTCGGGCCGCCCACCTTCATTCCATTCAGGTTGATGGCCAGAAGGTGCGGCTTCATCATCTTCAGCAACTCGGGCAGGTTGTCGAGTTGGTGATGGGCATGGTGCAGGTTGTAGACGATGCCGACGTTAGCGAGGCCGACCGCGCGAATCACGGCCACCTGGTTCTCCGGTTCACCGAACCAGCCGCCGTGGTTGTACAGGCCCACCGAACAACCGATTTCCGCCGCTTCCCGCGCGATCGTCGCCACAACGCCGGAGACCTGGCGCAGTTTCTCATCGTGAGGCAGAGCTTCGAAAGTCTTGGGAACGCTGACACTCAGCCAGAGTTGGGTCTTCACGCGGCGGCGCTTGAGGAAGTCGCGGACAACGGGCCAGTGGTTGGTAGTGCCTGCGAGCGGATAACTCAACCAGAACGCATCCAGGGAGATGCGGTTCTTCCGCAGAGCGTTCAGTTCGTCGTCGAACGTCGGGATGTCTTTTTCACGCCAGTCGTAGGCGAAATGCTTGATGCCCAGCCGCTTCAACATCTGGGCCCGCTCGGTGGGGCCGCGTTGTTTGGCATCGAACGGCACGATACACCACGCGATGAGGTTATCCTTGGCAAACAGGCCCGAGGGTTGGTCGGCGGCCACCAGCGCCGCCGTGGCTATCAGACTGGTGAGCAGTTTCATCGCAGTTGGCGACTAACCCGCGCCCACTTCGGCTTTTACGGGCCGCACGGCGAACGCGGCGCCGATGTAGTCGCGGTTCATGCGGGCGATGAATTCGATAGGAATTCGTTTGGGACAGACAGCCTCGCACTCGCCGATGTTCGTGCATGAGCCGAACAACTCGCTGTTCATCGCAGCCACCATGCGCAGGGCGCGATCCTTCCGTTCCGGTTGGCCTTGGGGAAGGAGGCCAAGATGGGAAATCTTGGCGGAGGTAAACAGCGATGCACTGGCGTTGGGGCAGGCGGCGACACAGGCGCCGCAACCAATACACTGGGCGGCATCCATCGCCAGGTCCGCATTCTCTTTCGGGATCGGCACCGCGTTGGCGTCCGGCGCCGACCCGGCATTCACCGAGATGTAGCCGCCGGAGGCGACGATGCGGTCGAAGGCAGAGCGGTCGACGATCAGGTCCCTGAGGATAGGGAACGCCGTGGCGCGCCAGGGTTCCAGGTAGAGTTCGTCGCCATCCTTGAAATGGCGCATGTGTAACTGGCACACGGTGGTGCCCGGCATGGGACCGTGGGCGACGCCGCTGATCATGAAACCGCAGGTGCCACAGATGCCTTCGCGGCAGTCGTGCTCGAACGCGACCGGATCTTCGCCTTTCGTGATCAGGGATTCGTTCAGCACATCGAGCATCTCCAGGAACGACATGTGCTCACTGACATCGTGCAGTTCGTAGCGCACCATGCGCCCCTGGGAAGCGGCGTTTTTCTGTCGCCAGATATTGAGTACGATTCGCATGAGTGGCTCCTACTTATAGCTGCGCTGCGACGGATGCACGTATTCGAACGAGAGCGGTTCGATATGGCGAGTTGGGGTCTTATCCGGCCCCCGGTATTCCCAGGCGGCGGCGTGACAGAAGTTGTCGTCGTCGCGCATGGCTTCGCCCTCGGGCGTCTGCCATTCCTCGCGGAAGTGGCCACCGCAGGACTCACGGCGTTCCAGCGCGTCGCGGCAGAGCAACTCGCCGAGTTCCAGGAAATCAGCAATACGGCCGGCTTTCTCCAGCGACTGGTTGACTTCGCCGCTCTCCCCCAGAACGTTGACGTTCTTCCAGAACTCCTCGCGCAATTCCGCGATCTTTCCGATCGCGTGCGAGAGGCCTCTTTCATTGCGGGCCATCCCGCAGTAGTCCCAAAGAAGCTTGCCGAGGTCACGATGGAAGGAATCGGGCGAGCGCTTCCCACGAATCGACAGCAATCGCTTGGTGGTCGATTCGACGTTGCCCAGCGCTTCGCGCGCTTCCTGTGCGGTTGCGTCCAACTTGTCGAACTTCGCGGTCGCCAGGTAATCGCCAATCGTGTACGGCAACACAAAGTAGCCGTCGGCAAGGCCCTGCATCAGCGCGGAGGCGCCCAGACGGTTGGCCCCGTGGTCGGAGAAATTCGCTTCGCCCATCACGAACAGGCCCGGGATCGTTGACATCAGACGGTAATCGACCCACAATCCACCCATCGTGTAATGGATTGCCGGATAGATGCGCATCGGGACCTTGTAAGGATCCTCGCCGGTAATCCGGTCATACATTTCAAACAGGTTGCCGTAGCGTTCGGCGATGGTGACCACCCCGTTGCGCTGGATCGAGTCGGCGAAGTCGAGGTACACACCGAGACCGGCTTCGCCCACGCCGCGGCCTTCGTCGCAAACCGCCTTGGCGGCCCGGGAGGCGACGTCGCGGGGGACCAGGTTACCGAAGGACGGGTATCGCCTCTCCAGATAGTAGTCGCGCTCATTCTCCGGAATCTGGGAAGCAGGCCGCTTGTCGCCTTTCTTGAGCGGAACCCAGATGCGCCCGTCATTCCTGAGCGATTCGCTCATGAGCGTGAGCTTGGATTGGTACTCGCCTGAAACGGGAATACAGGTGGGGTGAATCTGGGTAAAGCAAGGATTAGCGAACGCCGCACCGCGTTTGTACGCACGCCAAATGGCCGTCACGTTCGACGCCTTGGCGTTCGTCGACAGGTAGAAGACGTTGCCGTAACCACCGGTTCCGAGGGCCACCGCATCGCCCAGGTGAACTTCGAGTTTTCCGCTCACAAGGTCACGCGTGACGATGCCGCGCGCCTGGCCGTTGATCACCACGACGTCCAGCATCTCCGAACGCGTGAACATCTGCACACGCCCCGCGTCAATCTGACGTTCCAGCGCCTGGTAGGCGCCCAGCAGCAGTTGCTGCCCCGTCTGGCCCCGGGCATAAAACGT
>JAEUQD010000431.1 GCA_016789925.1 Bryobacterales bacterium
GCTCGATGCCGTGCGCTATGCCGACACTTGCGGATTCCACGGCGACAACGCCTTCCCCGCCTGGCCCTATCGCGACTACGTCCTCAACGCCTTTCGCCGCAACATGCCCTTTGACCAGTTCACCCGCGAACAACTGGCCGGTGACCTGCTCCCGGGCGACGAGACCGCCCCGCGGGTCGCCTCCGCCTATAACCGCCTGAACCGCACCTCGGCCGAGGGCGGCATCCAGCCCAAGGAATACCTGGCCAAGTACGCGGCGGACCGTGTACGCACCACCGCCGCCGTCTGGCTGGGCGCCACCATGGGTTGCGCCGAATGTCACGACCATAAGTTCGACCCCATCACCGCGCGCGATTTCTACTCCTTCAAAGCCTTCTTCGCCGACATCGACGAAACCGGCCTTGTGCCCGACCGCGGCGAATTGGCGTGGGGTGCGCAAACCAGACTTCCATCAGCCGAACAGTCCCGCCGCTGGCAGCAGTTGGAAGCCGCCGCGGCCGCCTGGCGCGCCCGCCTCCCGCACGACCCCGAGCCCGAAACCCTCCGTGACTGGCGGCAAGGCAAGGCCGAATGGGACCTGCAGCGGCCCGTCTCCGCCGCTTCATCCCAGGGCGCGACCCTCACCATCTATAACGACGAACTCGTCGATGCCGCCTTCGACCGTGGCGGCTCCGTGGTGAACGAAAAGCAGCCCGGCAACGGCCTCGTCGTCGCTTCCGGCAAGAACCCCGACAACGACACCTACACCGTCACGCTCCGCCCCAACCCAGGCACCTACACAGCTCTTGGAGTCGAAGTGGTCTCGGACGATTCCCTGCCCGGCGTGCGCGTGGCGCGCGGTGCTGCCCGCCTCCAGATCACCGGAGTCGAAGCCGGCCTCGGCGCGCGCACCTTGCCCTTCTCCATGGCGATGTCCAGCGTGACCAACCCCACTTACGAAACGCCCCCAATGAGCGCCATCGACGGCAATCCCCAAACCGGCTGGGGCGTGGTCACCTATGGCGAGTGGCGGAACCCGTTTCTCGCATTGCGGTTCGCCGAACCGGTCAAGGTGGCGCAAGGCGACACCATCACCGTCCGCCTCCGCCACGATTCTCCCTATCGCAAAGCCACCACCGGGCGCTTCCGCCTCGCGCTCTCTTCCTCCACGCGCCACGATGGCTGGTTCTCCGAAGCCCGGCGCGAACTCTCCCGCACTCAAAGCGAACAGCGCTGGCTCGACGAGGCGATCCCCCGCATTGTCGTCACCCAGTCCAAAACTCCTGACCCCACCCGCATCATGCCACGCGGCAACTGGATGGACGAGTCCGGCGAAGTCGTCAGTCCCGCCGTGCCTGCGTTCCTCGGCAAGCTCGAAACCCAGGGACGCGCCACTCGCCTCGACCTCGCCAACTGGCTCGTTTCCACCGAAAATCCGCTCACCGCGCGCGTGGTCGCAAATCGCACCTGGCGGCAGTTCTTCGGCACCGGCCTGTCGAAAGTGCTTGACGACCTCGGCTCCCAGGGCGAATGGCCGACGCATCCCGAACTGCTCGACTGGCTCGCCGTTGAATTCCGGACTCCCTCGCTCCCCGGCGCGGAGCACCCCTGGGATATGAAGCACCTCGTGCGCACCATCGTCCTCAGCCAAACCTACCGGCAGTCTTCCCTACCCTCCCCCGACGCCCTGCAAAAGGACCCCGACAATCGCCTGCTCGCCCGCCAGTCCCGCTTCCGCGTCGACGCCGAAATCGTCCGCGACATCGCGCTCTCGGCGTCCGGCCTCCTCAAGGAGCGCTTCGGCGGACCCTCGGTGTTTCCCCACCAGCCCGAAGGCTACCTCGCCACGCTCAATTTCCCCAAGCGCGAGTATTCCGCCAGCCGTGGAGACGACCTCTACCGCCGCGGCCTTTACACCTTCTGGCAGCGCACCTTCCTGCACCCGTCCATGGTGATCTTCGACGCGCCCTCGCGCGAAGAGTGCACGGTCAACCGCGTGAGTTCGAACACACCGCTCCAGGCCCTGGTCCTCCTGAACGATCCCGTCTTTGTCGAAGCCGCCCGCGCCTTCGCCCAAAACATGATCCGGCAAGGCGGCGCAACCCTCCGCACGCGCGTCGATTGGGCGTTTCAACGCGCGCTCGACCGGGCTGCCTCCGTTGATGAGCACCGCGTTCTTACCCAACTCTTCCAATCCAATCTCGCGCGCTTCCGCAAAGCCCCGGCCGAAGCCCAAGCCCTGGCCCGCACCGGCGAAGCGCCCTTGGCCGCTAACCTCAACCAACCCGAACTGGCGGCAACCACCCTCGTGGCCCGAGCCATTCTCAACCTCCATGAAACAGTTACCCGAAACTAAGCTTCGTCGCCGCGCCTTCCTGTCACAGGCCGCGGCCGGCTTCGGCCTCATCGCCCTCCGCTCCCTCGAAGCCGCCACACAGGGCGTCGTCAATCCGCTCCACTTCCCCCAACGCGCCAAGCGCGTCATCTTCCTCTACCAGGCCGGCGGACCATCCCACCTCGAAACCTTCGACCCCAAGCCCAAGCTCCGCGAAATGCATGGCAAGCCCATGCCCGATACCTTCACCAAAGGTCAGCAGATCGCCCAACTCCAGGGCCGCCCGCTCATCTGCTTCGGACCCCAGCTCGACTTCCAGCGCTTCGGCCAGTCCGGCGCCGAGATCTGCAACCTCTTCCCCCAAATCGGCGGCGTCGCTGACGACCTCTGCATCGTCCGCTCCATGTGGACCGAGCAGATCAACCACGATCCCGCCCACACCCTCATGAACACCGGCTCCATCATCGCCGGTCGCCCGTCCATGGGCTCCTGGGTCGTCTACGGCCTCGGCGTCGACACCAAGGACCTCCCCGGTTACGTCGTCCTTATGTCCTCCGGCAAAGGCGGCCAGATGCAGCCCATCGCCGCGCG
>JAEUQD010000483.1 GCA_016789925.1 Bryobacterales bacterium
AGAAAGCCCTGGTAGGAAGGATGGTTCCGGTTTTGCACCATGTGGCCGACGCCGGTTTGGTGGTTGTAGAGACCGGTGAGGAGGGCGGAGCGGGTGGGGCAACAGCGCGCAGTGTTGTAGAAACGGGTGAAGCGGATGCCCTGGCGGGCGAGAGAGTCGAGGTTTGGAGTGCGGACTTCGCCGCCGTAGCAGCCGATGTCGGAGAAGCCCATGTCGTCGGCCATGATGAGGACGATGTTGGGGCGGGAAGAAGTGGCTGGCGCGGCGAAAGCCGAAGCTGCCGCGCCCGTAAGGAAGTGCCGCCGGAGCATGGCCGCATTCTAGCGCGGCCTCTTGCCGGGCGGTTAGAGCGACTGTTCGAGGACCTGGCGAATTTCGCCGTCGCTATAAGCGCCGTCGAGGCCGAGGGCCCAGGCACAGTGCATTTCCAGGGTTCCGCCGGAGAACGCTAATTTTTTTTCTTCTTTTGTTTTGACGTTCTTCAGCTTCACCGACTTGAGGCCATCACGGACGGCGTCTTTGCCCATGGCGTCGGAGCAGATCACCCGGAGGGCCATGTTGAGGCGGTGGCAGGTGACGTTATCGATAAAATTCAGGGCCGCAGCATCGTCCTTCATACTGTCCCAATCGACGTCGTAAGGAATCGCCGTTCCACAGATTTCTTCGATCTCCTTGACGCGTTCAGGAAAGGTTGTGGTTTGGAGTTCGGCGATTTTGCGCCGTTCGTTTAATCCCATGATTGCTCTCTGACTGGTAAGGCGAAACCAGCGAGAGGAATCGATCACGTATGATGGCGATGATATGCGACTTGTACTGATGGCGCTGCTGGCGGCGACGGTTTGGGCGCAAGCGCCCGGGGCGAACTACGACGAGGCGAAGGTGGGCAATTTCACTTTGCCCGACCCGTTGCGGATGCAATCGGGCCAGATGGTGAAAGATGCGGCCACGTGGCGCACCAAACGGCGTCCGGAGATTCTGCGTCTGTTCGAGGAGACGGTGTACGGGCGGACGCCGGCGGCGCGGAAAATCGAGTACGAGATGGTGAACCAGGCCAAGGACGCGCTGGGCGGCAAGGCGACGCGGAAGCAGGTGACCGTGTGGCCGGTGGGGCGGCCGGGACCGACGATGCATATTCTGATGTATTTGCCGAACGCGCGGAAGGGCGCGGTTCCCGTGTTTCTGGGACTGAATTTCGGCGGGAACCAGGCTGTGCAGCCGGACCCGGCGATTGCGATTACGAAGAACTGGGTGCGTCCGCCGCGGCATTCGAAAGAGACGAGGGCAACGGAAGCCAGCCGGGGCGCGGAGGCGTCGCGGTGGCCTGTCGAGATGATTGTGTCGCGCGGGTATGGCGTGGCGACGGTGTACTACGGCGACCTGTTCCCGGACAATAAGGACGGGCTGCCGGATTCGATCATTCCGAAGATGTACAAACCCGGACAGAAGGCGCGGGCGCCGGAAGACTGGAATGCGATCGGCGCGTGGGCGTATGGATTGTCGAGGGCGCTGGATTATCTGGAGAAAGACACCGACGTGGATGCCAAGCGGGTGGCGGTGTTGGGCCATTCGCGGTTAGGCAAGACGTCGCTGTGGGCCGGGGCGCAGGACGAGCGGTTCGCCCTGGTGATTTCGAACAATTCGGGAGAAGGCGGCGCGTCGCTCGCGCGGAGGAATTTTGGCGAGACGGTGGAGCGGATCAATACCGCGTTCCCGCACTGGTTCAACGACAACTTCAAGAAGTACAACACGCGGGTGAACGATTTGCCGGTGGACCAGCATATGCTGATCGCGCTGATAGCGCCGCGACCCGTGTATATCGCCAGCGCGCAGGAGGACCAGTGGGCCGACCCGAAGGGCGAGTTCCTGGCGGGGAAGGGCGCCGATCCGGTGTACCGGCTGCTAGGCACCGACGGCATGGGCGCGGCACAATGGCCGGGAGTGCATCAGCCGGTGATGACGCGGATCGGCTATCACCTGCGCGCGGGCAAACACGACGTGACGAATTACGACTGGGATCAGTTCATCAAGTTCGCCGACCGCCACATGCCCAAGCGCTAACGCTGGACAGTTGTGAAGAGCGATTGGCCGTCGGTGACGCCGGCGAGCGTGGCTTGAATGGCAATGTCGCCATCGGCGACGTTGGGCACGGTGACGTCGAAGCGGCAGAGCCCAACGTTATTCGGCTCCATGAAGCCTTCCGAGGTGGCGATGGTTTCACCGAAGCGGACAGTGAACGTGGAGGAGAAGCGGCGCAGGCCTCCCGTAACGATCTGCCCTGGGGGCGAAGCGGGATCGGTGGGTCCGCAGCCGACGGCGTAGATGATGATGCGGTCGCCAGGTTTCGCGGGGCGGAAGGGTACCCCCGCGATCAAGTTGGCGCGGCCGACGAAGGTGGTGAGGTCGGCGTGCAGCGCGGCAACGTACTGTTTGCCACCAACATTGAAGATGGGCGTGGTGAGCAGCGCGGGAGAGACCGCGGCGGCGCGCACGGTGGTTTGCGCGGTGCCGGCTGGATTCTCGACTTCCACCGGGACGGCGTCGCCCGTTCCGATGCCTTCGGGAACCTGGACGTTGACCTGCGTGGGACTGATGTAGCTGACGAAGGCGGAGCGGCCGCCGATTTTCACTTTGATGCCGCTGAGTTCCGTGGGCGCCTGCGTGCCCTGGAAGTCAGAACCGGCCCATTGGCGCGTGATGGGAGAAAGATTCGCGCCGTAGATTTCGGCCCAAGTGCCGGGGCTGACCACGGCAGTGCTGCTGAAGACCTGGAGAACCGGACGATCAGCGCGAATCGTGGGGCGCTGCGCTTGCGCGGCGCGCGGTGTGAGGGTGAAGTTCCGGAGGAAGATTCGGTCGCCGGAGTTCTGGCCGTTACCATTCGCGGCGTTGCCGGCGGCGAAGACGCGGACGGGTCCGCGGTCGGTATCGGGCGGGGTCCAGTCGAATTCGAAGCTGTTGGTGGTGTCGGCAAGAACATGCGTGAGGTATTGAATCGGCGCGTCGGCGCGGCAGGGAGGAGTGCGTCCATCGGTGCAGAGGACTTGTGTTCTCCCGTCGGCTGGTACCAGATTGCCGGCCTGAGAATCGTCGGGCAACCGGGTGGACACCTGGAAGCCAAAGATGTTTCCGGCTTCCGTAACGCGCAGGCGCCACCGCTGCTTGACGCCCGGAGTGTAGGTGGCGCCATCGGGGAATTCGATTTCAATGCCGGCATCGCGAGTTGGGTTGTTGGCTCCGACGTGACAGTCCGACCGTCCGCACGCGGCCGGATTCTCGCCGGGGCCACCGGTGTTGCCCGGATCCGCGCCGCCGGGATTGGCGATCAGACTTAACGAGAAATGACCGATGATAAAGACAGCGATAGATAGAAAGATTTTGTATCGACTTTTCATTTGGCGTCACCCAAGTTGAATCCAGTCTAGAACAGGATCGTGCGTCTGAATTGTTAATTGTTGCTGCGCGCGCGCAAGGGCTTTGCGAGTGATGGTGCTCAACGGGAGATCGGCGAGGCTCGATTTGGCGACCCAGGCGAAACCTTCCGGCGCCGTGTCGACTTGCGCGGTGCAGACGTTGATTCGATAGCTGTTGACGGTGATGCCGTGACGGACTTCTCCCAGCGAGGGCCCGAGATCGACACCGGGGAGTTGGGAGGCGTCCGGCAATTCCCAGAAGCCCGCCATGCGGGTGCTGTCTGGCGGCCTTTTCCACAAGAGCAGACTGCCGTTCTGTTCCACGATCAGAACGGTCTTTTCGATGGCGATGTTGCGTTGCTTGCGGGCTTTGATGGGGAATTCGTGCTGGCGCTGCCGGGCTTTGGCGGCGCAGCGGGATGAGATAGGGCACAGCAGACATTGGGGATCGCGCGGGAGGCAGAGGGTTGCGCCTAATTCCATGAGGGCCTGATTGAAATCGGCGGCGCGGGCGGGATCCATTAGAGACTGGGCGAGGTCGCGCAGGCGGGCGCGGGTGGATGTGGCGGCGATATCGCCGGGTTCGGCGGCGTAGCGGCTCATCACGCGGAGCACGTTGCCGTCGACGACGACGTGGGGCAGGTC
>JAEUQD010000510.1 GCA_016789925.1 Bryobacterales bacterium
GGGCGGCGGAGACACCCGCGGCTTGGAGGAATGGGTCGTTCAGGGTAAGCACAGGCTGGCCGGGACGGAAGCGGCGCGTCTGGAGGCTGACAGTTTGTCCGGTACCGCCGACGACCGGGATGTTCTGGGCGACGTCGGTGACGGAGTTGAAGATCAGTGAGCCGGACTTGGGCGGCATCAGGTTGAAGATGGTCCAGGTATTGAGGTGGTTGATGTTGTCGAACAATCCCGCCCCGACGCGAAATACCAGCTTGTCGGTGGGCCGGAACGTGATGCCCAGACGTGGCATGAAGTAGTTGCGGGTGGGGAACAGGGGGATGGCGCCGGCGTCGCCGAGAAAGGCTGGTGCGATGGCGGGGATGCGCGCGCCGCCGGGGATCTGATAGCCGGCGCCGCGCCCGGCAATGCCGGCGCCATCACCGGGGAAGTCGAGGGTGCGCCAGAGGCCCTGGGCATCGTAGGGCGCTTGAATGTGGTCCCAACGAAGACCGCCGCTGACGGTGATTCGGGAGGTGACCTTCCAGTCGTCGTGGAAGTAGCCGCCGAGGCGGGTATTTCTCGGGAAGGTCAAAGGGAGACCCTCGGGCGAGGTGGAGGAGGTTGGCAGCCCAAGCAGGAAGGAAACGAACGAGTATCCGGATTCGTTGCCACCGAAGCTGAGCGCGCCTTCCTCGACGTTCGCGGCGCCGCGTTCCATTGTGATGTAGTAGAGTTCACCGCCGACCTTGATGTTGTGTTTGCCACGAAATAGGGAGATGTGATTGCCAATCTGCACGGTATCCATGTTGTCGTAGCCGTTGCCGTTGGTGTTCTCGCCGACCGGAAATGGCAACCCATTGAGCCGCGGAAGTCCATGTTCGCGGGCGGTGAGCTTGCGCCCACCGTCGGAGAAGACACGGAACTGGCCGATGCCGAGCGCATCCATGTCGAAGGAGGTATTGTCGGTGCGGGGATTGGAGGTGAGATCGTCGGAGACGTTAAGGCCGACGCGCAACTCATTGATCATCGTCGGACTAAACGTGTGGATCCACTGGGTCGCGAGATTGGTCACGGCCGACGTCCTGAACACGGGCAAGTTCGGGTTGATGTTGTTCACGGTGAGGTTGGATCGGTCCCAGGCGAGGCGGGCAAAGACGCGGTCGTTCATGTTGAAGTTGTGGTCGACGCGCGCGAAGTAGGTGTGGGCATTCACCGGTTGGGGAACAGCGGCCGAGGCATTGAAATCGAACGGGTCGGCGAGACGGAACTGCGGTTTGGGGACGTACTTGTCGAGGATGTTGCGTGCGCCCGGATGAATGCGGGAAGCGGGAATGATGTTGTTCGGAATGGGTATGCCGGTGTAAGCGTCGAAGAGGATGGTCGGGTTGCGGAGTTGGCCGGTGACGCCGATGGGAGTGGGTTGGAGGATTTCGGAGAAATCGCCGCGGCGGAACGAGTCGATCACAAAGTTCGCGTTCTGAACCGCCTGCACGCGATCAAGCCGGTTTTCCATATTGAAGGCCCAGAAGGTCTTGTTCTTACCGTTGTAGAGTTTGGGGATAACTACGGGACCGCTCAAAACGAATCCGAACTGATTGCGGCGGAGGGTGTTCTGCTTGAGGCGTTCGAGGTTTGAGGGCCGCTCGAAGTTGAGGAAGTAGTGTTCGGCGTCGAAGATGTCGTTGCGGAGGAATTCGAAGAAGGTGCCGTGTAGCGCGTTGGTGCCGCTCTTCATTGTGATCTGGACGTTGGCGCCGCCGCCGAACCCGAACTCGGCGCTGAAAGCATTAGTCTGGATCTTAAACTCTTCAATAGCTTCGATGGAGGGGACAAAGTTGGTGATGTTGATGCGCGGATCTTTGGCATCGACGCCGTCGAGGGAGACCACCTGGAATGTTTCGCGCTGTCCGTTGGCCGAGACGGAGAAGCCGGAACCCGGGATAGGGAAACCGCCCATGCCGTCGCCGCGGCCGGTGCGTTCGCCGAACTGGACGCCGGGAATCAGCACAGCCAGGCCCACCATGTTTCTGCCGTTAATCGGGAGGTCGATGATGCGCTTATTCTCAATGACGCCGCCGACGGTCGCGTTTTCGGTGTTGAGTTGTACGGTGTTTGCGGAGACTTCGACAGTTTCGGCAACTGTGCCGACCTCCAGTTTGAAGTCCCGGCGGACCTGGGCGGCCGTCTCGACGCGGATGTTACGGACGGTTTCCGTTCGGAAACCCTGCATTTCGACTTTGACCTCGTAGTTACCGACGAGGATGAGCGGGAAATTGTAGAGCCCGGCGTTGTTGGTTTGAACGACCTGGGTGATGCCTGTTCCCATGTTGGTCAGGGTGACGGTTGCCCCGGTGACGACAGCGCCGGAGGCATCCTCGACCAGGCCCTGAATGGACTGGCCGGATTGTCCAAAGGCAAGCGCTCCAACGAGGAGGGCCAGCAGCGTTCCAATAAGTGCGTTCTTTGTCATTGACAGCTTCCTTCCAGACGGCCGCCCCGAGCCGAATCCCGTTACACACGCGGCCGGGGGGCGTTGCGAGTTCACTGAGAGGAGTGTAAATCGAAGCGAGGAGCGGGAGCCATACGGGAATTTCTGTAGCCAAAACCGGTTAGGCGGACGCTCCGCCCGCGAACGGGCCGAAGCATGTCCCGCCTTTGGCGGCCAGCCGGACGGCATCGAGAAGTTCCGCGGGACTCGCGGTCTTAGAGAGGTAGCCGACAGCCCCGGCCTTGGCGGCTTCGATCACGTAGTTCTGGTCGTCCATGATCGAACAGAGGATCACGGCCGGCGCCGGGGAGTGAAGGACAATGCGCCGGGCGGCTTCGATGCCGCTCAAACCGGGCATGCGAACGTCCAGAAGGGCGACATCGGGGTGACAAATTCGGGCGAGTCGAACGGCGTCGACTCCGGAGGCTGCTTCGCCAACGACCACGATGTCGCGGCAGGATTCAAACAAGAACCGCAGGCCCATCAGGAATTCGGCGTTGTCATCCGCCAAAAGGAGTCGAATCGGCATTTGGTCACGGTGCCTTCCGCATCAACAGTAACTCCACACGAAGCTTCGAGCCATACCTGAACTTCTGTAGATGCGGACCACACATTCGACACATTCGACGCGTGCGCTTGCCAGCGGGGGTGAAGGAAGAGTATGCTTGCCCCAACGGGTGAGTGAGCATGCGATTGCGGCTTTTTGAGGGTTTCGATCTTTCCGTTGTTGCCGAGCGCGTTCGCGCCAAGGCGACCATCCTGCGCCTGGGCTTTGCGGTGGTGATCGCGCTGCTAGCCCTGTCGGCGTATCAGGCTTACCAGATTCAACAGACGCAGTCGCGCCAGGCAATGGAGATTTACCGGCGGCATGTCGATCAGGACCAGGTTCTGGTTCGGCTGCGCCGCACCCTGTGGCTGGCGTCGGTGCACTTGCGCGATTATCTGATCGACCCTACCGACGCGGGCTGGCGGCGCTTTCAGGTTCAGGCCCGGGAGACGCGAGCGGAGGCCGACCGGCTGCAGCACCAATTCAATGAGCTGGCGCCGGGGAACGAATCGACCGAGGAACTGCGGGCGCACCTCGCCGCACTTTGGGCGGCGTTGGATCAGGTGCGCAATGTGGGGCGTTTGAACGGCGCGCGGCGATACGCTTTTGTCCAGGAGCAGGTGGTGCCGCGGCGGAATGCCGCCGGAGATGCGCTGCGCGAGTTCACCGAGGTGGCGCAGGGCGCTCTGCGGGCGAACGAAGCGAGTTTCGAGGCCAGCCAGCGGGAGGCGTCGCGCAGGCTGTTGGTACTGTTGGTGTGCTCGGGATTGTTTGGATTGCTGGTTGCGTGGTTTAGCATCTCTCACGCCGAATCGTTCGAACGGGCTACCCGGGAGCAGCACCGCGCGGTCGCCAGCGCCCGCGAAGAACTCAAGCTGTTGACGGCGCGCCTGATGTCGCTCCAGGAAGATGAGCGGGCCCGATTGTCGAGAGAATTGCACGACGAGATTGGACAGGCCTTGGCCACCATGCGTCTGGAAGTGGTCCGCACGGAAGGCGTTTGCCGCGAGAAGCTCCCCGAGGTTCTTGACCGGCTGGGAAGGGTACGCGAGCTTGCGGAGCGGACTGTTCGCACGGTCCGCAACATGTCAGCTCTGCTACGGCCTTCCGTGCTCGACGATCTCGGCTTGGCCCCGGCGATTCGCTCGCTGGTGAACGAGTTTCAGCGGCGTACCGGTCTATCCTGTCATTTGACGATTCCCGATGAGGAGCCCGTCTTGCCGGAAGGCGTGGCCACCTGCGTCTACCGTGTGGTGCAGGAGTCGCTCCATAACTGTGAAAAGCACGCCCGGGCCCGCCGGGTCGACATTGCGCTGCGATCAGCCGGCGACCATTGGCTTGGAGTAGAAATTTCGGATGACGGTGTAGGCTTCGACATCCGCAGGCCGGGCAGCGCCGATTCAGCGCGGTTGGGAATCCTCGGCATGCAAGAGCGCGCGGCGGCCGTTGGGGGCACGCTTGCGACGGTATCTTCGCCAGGTGTAGGAACTCGGGTACAGCTGCGAGTGCCATGCCAATTTGACGCCGCGGCAGCGCCGGCGCCGGTCCGAATGGCTGAGTAATGATCCGGATCCTGTTGGCCGACGACCACGCGCTGTTTCGGGCCGGGTTGAGACGGATCCTCGAAGAACAGGCCGACTTTGAAGTAGTGGCCGAAGCGAGTTCGGGACTGGAAGCGATCGCGTTGGCCAAGTCCACCAAGCCCGCCGTTGCCATTGTGGACATTGGGATGAAGAACCTGAACGGCTTGGAGGCGGCCTCGCAGATTCTGGCGCGGCTGCCGCGGACGGCCATTCTGTTCCTAAGCATGCATTCCGATGAACGATACGTCTATGGCGCGGTGCGGGCCGGGGCGCGCGGGTTTCTGTTGAAAGACTCCGTCGAGCAGGGCTTGATCGAGGCAGTGCGCAAGGTGTATGCCGGGAGCGCCTTTTTCAGTCCCGCGGTGGCACGGATACTGACCCGCCGCGCGGAGATCGATCCGGCCGAGGCCGCCGACGACCCCTACGAGCGGTTGACCGAGCGGGAGCGGCAGATCTACCTATTGCTCGCCGAAGGCCTCAGCAGCAAGGAGATCGCCGCCCAGTTGGGTATCAGCGTCCACACCGCCGAAACGCACCGCACCCGCATCATGGACAAACTGGGGTTGCACGGAATCGCCGAACTCGTCCTGAATGC
>JAEUQD010000511.1 GCA_016789925.1 Bryobacterales bacterium
ATCCAACGGTATGTGGTGGGGTGGCCACGGTGGCTGTTTGGGGCGGGCGCGGAGGCCGAGGGAGGACAAGGGGACGAGCGGGCACTCGTACTGACTGACGCCTCCGTAAGCGTAACGCAGAAGCAGCGTCTGCGGTTTGCGTGGCGGAACCGGCGGGAAAAGCTCGCTCGGCTGTATCTCTGGACGGCGTCGCTGAATCCGAATTCGGTGAAAAAGCCCGAGGTGGTTTGGCGGAACGCGACGATCCGCTTCTTCGGCAAGGATCGTGCGGCCGGAATGGTACAACCGTTGGAAACCGTCGTGGATCAGGCGATGGCGAAGCAGCTTGGCCTGGCGGGCGGCGAATTCCGGGCAACCGCGGACGCTACGATTCCGCTGGAGATTGCACTGCCGGCAAACGCGAGCGCACTCGAAATTCAGGTAGAGGTTGCGTTGAGCGGCGGGGCGGGCGATGAAGTCGTGCGCTGCACGATCTCGGAGTTTCCGGAACTGGGTAAGGGGTTGCCGGTATCGGCGCTGTTAGGCACAGCGGGAAGCGCAGGCTTCACGAAATGGAAGGCGGGGGTAATGGAGTTTGCAGCAAACCTGCCGAACGCCTCCCACGGGGAGCCGACACCATCGGACAAGGACGAGATCCCAGCGCCGTATAACAACACTTACAACCAGCCGGAGCGGGACCGGTTTCACACGACGCTGAAGTACTACCGAAACGACCGGTTTCTGATGGAGAGAGTGCTGGACCCGATGTCGCGGACCCGAGTGGACCAGGCCTGGACAGACTTACTTGGCTCATTCGAATACCACAACATGTTTCTGCGCTTTCTAGCAGAGAAGTACAAGTTTGCCATTGGGCAGAAGAGCATTGGAGAGTTGACCGACGCGGACGTGGCGGGGTATCCAGCGGAAGCACGCCCCTATGTTCAGGCGGCCCGCACGCAGTTTCATACAATTCAGCAGGCGAAGAAGGCAGCGCAGGCGGGGCATGTGGAAGATTGCTTGCGACTGGCGGCCCGCGCCTGGCGGCGTCCGCTGACCGGGGGCGAGAAGACGCGGCTTCGCGGGTTCTATCAAACGATGAGCGGTGACCACGACAAGGCAATCCGGCTCTTGGTGGCTCGCATCCTGGTGGCGCCGGCGTTTCTGTACCGGTTGGAGCAGGCGTCGGCACAGCAGGGCAACCGTCCGGTAAGCGGGTGGGAGCTGGCCAGCCGGCTCAGCTATTTCCTATGGTCGTCGCTACCCGACGAGGAGTTGAACAGGGCGGCAGCGGCGGGCGAACTCGCGACCGAAGAAGGGCTGCGGCGGCAAGTCCAGCGGATGCTGCGGGACGAAAAGGCGCGGCGTCTGTCGGCGGAGTTCTTCGGGCAATGGCTCGGCTTCTACCGGTTCGACCAGTTCAAAGGCGTGGACACGGGGCGCTTCCCGGAATTCACCGAGGACGTGAAGGAGGGAATGCACGAGGAAGCAGTGTCTTTTTTTGCGCACATTATCCAGAAGGACCGACCGGTGCGCGAGGTCCTGTCCGCGGATTATACGTTTCTGAACAAAGCGCTCGCGAAACACTATGGAGTGGACAAGGGAATCACGACGGACGAGGCCCAGTTCGTAGAAGGCGCGGGGAGTTTTCAACGCGGCGGACTCCTTCGGCTGGGGGCGGTGCTCACAGTAACGTCCGCGCCGCTCCGGACAAGTCCGGTGAAGAGAGGCGACTGGCTGCTGCGGAGGGTCTTAGGAACACCTACACCGCCGCCGCCCGCGGACGCCGGCTCGATTCCCGCCGACGACAAGTTGTTCGCGGGACAAACGGTCAGGCAGCGGCTGGAAGCACACAAGAGGAACCCGACGTGCGCGGCGTGCCACACACGGATCGATCCGCTGGGTTTTCCGCTGGAGCGGTACGACCCGGTGGGCCGGTGGCGGGACCAGTATCAGGACGGGAAAGCTATTGACGATAGCGCAGAGTTGGGCGAAGGACGCACGGTGGCCGGCGTGAGCGGTTTGATGGCGTATCTGCAAACACAGGAGAGGCAGATCTTGCGGACCCTGTCGCAGAAGCTGCTGGGATATGCGCTGGGACGGACCATGCTGGCTTCGGACCAACCGCTGATCGAGAAGCTGACAGCGGAAGGCGGCGAGGCTCGGTTTTCTAAGATCGTCACCGGGGTCGTGTTGAGCCGGCAGTTCCGAAACCGGCGGCAGCAGGAAGGAACACCCGGACCGATTGCGCGGGGTCTGAAGGTGAGGGAAGCACGACAATGAAACAGATGAAGTCACGACGTCACTTTCTGCGAGGAGCGGGAGTCGCGCTGGCGCTGCCGTGGATGGAGTCAATTCCGGCGCTGGGAGCGCCTAAGGCGACGGGCAAACCTCCGGTGCGGTTTGCGTGCATCTATTTTTCCAACGGTGTCGAACCCATTCACTGGTGGGCCAAGGGTGGCGCACAGGAGATGGAGATCGGGCCAGGGTTGGAGCCACTCCGCGGATACCGCGAGGATATCGTGTTTCTGCGCGGGTTGTTCAATCAGGCGGCGGTAGCGTCGACGAGTCCCCACCTGGGGCGAATGCCGAACCTGCTTTCCGGGGCGAAGGTAAGC
>JAEUQD010000572.1 GCA_016789925.1 Bryobacterales bacterium
AAGTCCACCACCCTTGCCGTCAAGGCCGTACACCACGCGTTCACGCATCCGAAGTCGCTGACCATCTGTATCTCCCCTTGTGGACGCCAGTCCACCGCCTTCATTGATAAGTGCCGCGACTTCTGCCGCACCCTCCAGTTATCCATCCGCGCCGCGTCCGAGCACCGCATGTCCATCTCCTTGCCCAACGGGGCGCGCATCATCGGACTCCCCGGGCGCGACGACACCACCCGTGGATTCTCCGCCGTCTCTCTGCTGTTAGTCGACGAGGCGTCGCGCGTCAGCGAAGATATCATCTCGGCCGTCATCCCGATGCTGGCCGCCGCCCCCGATGCCTCCTTCTGGCTCCTCTCCACGCCCAACGGCTGCGATAACTACTTCTATCGGGTCTGGTCCGATCACGACACCCACCGGAACTGGACCCGCATCCAGGTAACTGCTCCCGAATGCCCGCGCATCTCCGCGAAGATTCTCGATGAGCAACGCCGCACCATGGCCCCGTCCACCTTCGGCCAGGAGTATCTGTGCAAGTTTGTCTCCGCCGACGACTCGATTTACTCCATCGAGGATTTGAAGTTACTGCTCGACGACTTTCCGGTCATCCTCCCGAGCCGGATCCAGGCGCAAGGCGACCCGTGCACCAGTTCGATCACCAGACCCATCACCCTGCCCAACGGGGTTGTCAGCCTGCGCCCCTACGTGCGCGACCAGAACTTCCTGGTCGGCCTCGACCTCGGCCGCCAGCGGGACCCCTCCGCCCTCTCCGTCATAGAACGCACGTACCTGGAGACCGAACACCGCGACCCCATTACCTTTAACCCACACACGGCCGACTTGCACCGTTTGGTCCATCTGGAGCGCTTCCCGCTCCATACCGATTACACCGACATCGCCCACGAGATCGATCGCCTGTTCTCCTATGCGCCTTTCTCCGAACGGGCCACCCTGGTGGTGGACGCCACCGGTGTCGGCGCGTCCTTCATCGATTTACTCAGGACGTATCTCCGGATGAAGCGCTACAAGCTGATGCCGGTGGTGATTACCGGCGGGCATACCATCAACAAGCAGCCCAAGTCGTATAACGTGCCGCGCGAGATTCTGCTCGGCAACCTCGAGAACCTGACCAAGGAGCGGACCCTGCGGGTCTCGAAACACCTGCCGCTGGCCATCGACTTTTTCCGGGAACTGGCCGCGCTGCGCATCACGACGACGCCCTCGGGGCGGCAGACCATCCAACCCGCGCGGTCCACGCAGCACGACGACATGGTGTTTTCGGTGGCGCTGGCGGCTTCCGCCGACTGCGCCTATAAAGCGGTGAACGTCCGCTCGCCTTCCAAGCCGGCCATCGACGCCGCGGCCTATTTTCTTTGTTAACTACTTTCAGGCGTAAAAGTCGTTTCGGTCAGGGGGGACCGGGCGCTTACGCTACCGGCTCAGCTAGCAAGTCCAATGCGCTGTGTCGAGGCCGGTCCGTAGTGCTGTTAGACGCGACCGCTCACGAACCGTAAATGAGGCCGGCAGCAATCCCGGCAATCAAGACGAGGACGGCAACCAGAATCAGGACCAGGGGCCAGATCGAGGTCTTCTTCTTGCGGGGAGGAGGTGGCGCCGGCTTGGCCTCGGCGACTTCTTCCTTCACTGGTACGGCCTTGGGCTGTTTAAACAACAGCGTATATTCGCTCGGACCGGCGGGCTGGGGCGCTTCACCGGCCGCGGGCTCGGGCTTGGCCATGTCGTCGAAGGAAAACGCCCGGGTGGCATCGCCGCCGGCCTGCATGCGTGGCTTGGAGGTAGGCAGTGGCGAGTCCACTTGAGCCTCCATCATCCGTGTGAATTCGCCCGGTTCGTAGCCCTTGCCCGGCGGCGGCTGAGTGATGGGGTTGATGGGTTTCAGGTTCGGCAGCGGCGACTGCACCATGCGGGTGAACTCTCCGGCCTCGCCTTTCGACGGGGGCAACCCCGGCGTGGGCGCCGGCGGGGTGTAGGGCTGGGGAGAGGTGGGCGCGGCAAAGCCCCGCAGCATTTGTGTGAACTCCGACGGGTTGGCCGGACCCGGCAGCGGCTGGGGAGGCGGAGGTGGAGTGGGAGGCACAGCGGCAGGGTTCATGCCGAGGTCCGTGGGCCGCTCGAAGAAGCGGGTAAAATCACCTGTTTCCGCTGGTGGCGGTGAGGGCGGCTCCGGAGCACGTTCGGGCGGCTTCCCTTGGAATAGCCGCGTGAAGTCGCCTGGCTCGGCCGCCGATCGAGCCGGCGGGGGCGGTGGAGGCGGTGGTGGAGGCGGTGGTTCCGGGGCACGCTCGGGCATCCTACCCTGGAACATGCGTGTGAATTCGCCGGGTTCGGCGGCGGCCGGCGCGGGCGGACGTAGCGGTGGTGGAGGCGGTGGTTCCGGGGCACGCTCCGGCATCTTGCCCTGGAACATGCGTGTGAATTCGCCGGGTTCGGCGGCGGCCGGCGGGGGCGAAGGTGGCGGTGGTGGAGGCGGTGGTTCCGGGGCACGCTCGGGCATCCTGCCCTGGAACATGCGTGTGAACTCGCCGGGTTCGGCCACCGGCGGCGGTGGCGGTGGCAGAGGAGCCGAGGGCCGGGGCGGTTCCGGAGCACGCTCCTGCACCTTGCCCTGGAACATCCGCGTGAACTCGCCGGGTTCGGCGGCCGCTGGAGTTGGAGGCGGCGGTGGCGGGGGAGGCGGGGGAGGAGGCTCCGGCTTCCGGTCCGGCAACCTGCCCTGAAAGAGCGCCGTAAACTCGCTGGGCCCGGGTGCGTCGCGTGTGGGCGGCGGCGCGGAGGTCGGGAGCAACTCCGTGGGAGCGTCTTGCGGGAGCGGCGCGGGCGGAACGGTGAGCAGTTGCGTCGGCAGGTCAGCCGGTCCAGGGGGTGGGGGAGGCTGGGCCTTCAGTAATTCGGTGAACTCGCCGGGCTGGGATGCCAGGACGGCGGGGGGGATCCGGAATTTACCGGCTCGGGCGAGTTTGTCCAAATCGTCGTCGGCCAGCGAGTTCACCCAACGCCGTAGGCTCTGCCCGCCCGGCAACGGATCGGTGACGACATAGGGCGCTCCGTTCCAGGCGCCGCTTTCGAGAATGTGCGCCCGCTCGAGCGGGTTCAGCTCCTCGATCTGTTTGAGGATCCTGGCGTTGTCCAGCGCGGCGGCCGACAGCAGGTGCAGGGTGACCTCGCGGCCGGACGCCACTTCCTTGCCGTGGAGGGCGAGATCGGGCCCATCGGCGGGGCGGTTGGGCAGGGGCGTTGGAAATTGAAACCTGTCTTGAAAACTCATGCTCGAAGGCCCGCTACAGCGGCTTGGGACGTGCTGCCTATGATACAGTATGTCATTGCCATTGGATCAAGAATAGGACGTCGATCAACTGGGATCCACCATGGTGATGACCATATGAAATTCCTGTCTCGAGTCGTCTGGTCCGAGGGCATGCACCTGGGGCCGCACGAATTCCAAGCGCAGAATCGCTACTTCGAAGACGCCATTCGATTTGCAATGACCTCGCTGTGGTTTCGGGGTTACGGTTTGAGTGGGTGCACGCTCGATTCCGATGCATTGCGCAACGGCACGGTCAGCCTCACCCATGCCTGCGGAATCTTCCCCGACGGATTGCCATTCCATATGCCCCAGGGCGATCCCTTCCCGGCGGCCCGGCCGATTGCCGACGCTTTCCCGCCCACGGCGGAAAGCCTAACCGTCCACCTGGCGGTAGCGGCACGCCGGCCTGCCGGCCGCAATTGCAGCCTCGACGGGGTGGGAGAGGGAGTGCGCTTCGTGGCCGAGCCGAGGGAGTTCAACGACGAGAACAGCGGCATGGACACGCGCAGTGTGAAGGTCGGCCGCAAGAATGTCCGCTTCGTCCTGGAAACCGAACTGAGCGAGGACACGGTCTCGCTGCCGGTGGCCCGGATTCGGCGCGACGGCGCCGGCAACTTTGTTTACGATCCCGAGTTTGTGCCGCCGTGTGTACAGATTAGCGCCAGTGAGCGGCTGATGCTGTTGGTCAGGCGGCTGATCGAGATCCTCGATGCCAAGAGCAGCACCCTCAACCGTGCCAGCGGCGGCGGCGCGCAGTTCTCGCCGCGGGATATTTCCAACTTCTGGCTGCTGCACGCGGTGAACAGCGGTCTGGCGGCGCTGACCCACTTGTGGGTGACCAAGCGCGGCCATCCGGAAGAACTGTTCGTGGAACTGTCGCGGCTGGCCGGTGCGCTGTGCACGTTTTCCCTGGACGCCCATCCGCGCGATTTGCCGGCCTACGATCACGATCATCCGGAGCGCTGTTTCGCGCAGTTGGACGAGCACATCCGGCTGCACCTTGAGACGATCATTCCCACCAATTGCGTGGCGATCGTGTTGAATAAGGTGGCCGACTGCTTCTATGAAGGGGATGTGACGGATGCGCGGTGCCTTGGCAGGTCGCGATGGATTCTCGGCGTGCAAGCGGAAGTGAGTGAGCCGGAATTGATTACGCGAACTCCGCAGTTGGTGAAAGTGTGCTCGGCGAAATTTGTCGGCGAATTGGTGCGGCGCGCGATCGCCGGCTTGCCGCTGACGCATCTGCAGTCTCCGCCTACTGCCATCCCAGCCAAAGTACAGGCGCAGTATTTCAGCGTGTCGAAGGATGGCCCGTTCTGGGAGCACATCGTGCAGACCCAGCGCGTGGGCGTATACGTTCCGGTGGAACTGCCCGCGCCGGAGTTGGAGTTGTTTGCCGTTCTTGACCGGTAGAGGACAAACAGAATGAAACCAGTGATAGGCCAGACCGGCGCTGTCCGGGCAGAAAACCTTGCGTTGATCTTCCAGGAGGTGCTGACCGCCATCGTGCGGCTACGGTCGGACCGCCAGGAGATCTCGGATGCCGAGTCGTTCCGGACGCGCGTAAGGGAAGCGCTGAAGAGCGCCATCCAGGAAGCGCGGACGCGGGGTGGCTATCAGACCGATGACATCAAGATGGCTACGCTGGCGCTGGTGGGGTTTCTGGATGAGAGTGTTCTGAATACGCGCAGTCCGATGTTTGTCGGGTGGTCACGCAAGCCACTGCAGGAAGAGCTGTTCGGCATTCACATGGCGGGCGAGTTATTCTTTCAGAATATCGAGCAGTTGCTGAACCGCTCGGACTCGGCTGACCTGGCGGATCTGCTCGAGGTTCATCTGCTGTGCCTGCTGCTGGGCTTCGGTGGGCGTTACAGTGTCGGTGGACGAGCGGATTTGCAGGCGATCACGCGGACGATCGCGGAGCGAATCGTGCGGATCCGCGGCGTTTCGACCGACCCATTTGCCCAGTTTGTGCAGACCGAAGAAGTACTGCCACCGGCCGGAGATCCTTGGGTGAAGCGATTGGCAATCGGAGCGGCAGCCTGCTTTCTGCTGGCAGCCATTCTGTTCGGAGCCTTCAAGTTGACGTTGAGCAAGGGAGTAGACCAGGTCCGAGTGGTGGTGAACGGTCGGACGGCGTAGCGGAGGGTGGCCATGGGGAACAAAGTAATTTACGCGATTATCACCGTCGTCGTCGTTGTACTGACGGTGGGGATGGGGTTCTTCCGGAACAGCTTGTCGAGATGGGTCGGCAACAACGTGTGGGTGCTTCAGGCGCTCACGATGTTGGTGGGCCTGGTTTCGGCGGGTGTGATCACCTGGCTGCAACATCGCAAGAGTTCCGCGGGCAAGGATGCCACTCCTGGTAAGGCTGCCCCGGCGGACGACCTGGACTTAGTACTGCGCGAGGCCGATGCGCGGCTCAAGTCAGCTGACACGGAAACGAACGCCAAGTTGAGTACGCTCCCGGTGGTGTTCGTGATCGGCGACACGGGATCGGCGAAGACGACGACCGTCGTGAAGTCCGGACTAGACCCGGAACTGCTCGCCGGGCAAGTATACGCGGAGAACGCGATGGTGCCGACCGCCTCGGTGAATCTATGGTTCGCGCGAAGGACTCTGTTTGTGGAGGCAGCCGGGAAGCTGCTGGGCGACAGCGGATCGTGGGGACGCCTGTTAGGCAAGATGCAGTCCGGCCGCATCGCGAGTATGATGCGGGCCGGCGACGAACCGCCGCGGGCAGCGCTGGTTTGCGTGGATGCGGAGTCGCTGGTGATGAGTGGGAGCGAGGAAGCGCTGGCCGCGTCCGCGCGCGCTGTGCGCCAGCGTTTAACGGAAATGTCGCAGCAGATGGGGATTAACCTGCCCGTCTATGTGCTGTTCACCAAGACCGACCGGTTGCCGTTCTTCGAGGATTATGTTCGGCATCTGAACAATGACGAAGCCGTGAAGACGGTCGGCCAGACACTGCCGATTGTCGTCGAGCGCAAGGGGCTGTACCAGGAAGAGGAAACGGTTCGGCTGAACGGGGCATTCGATCGCCTATTCCAGTCTCTCTGCAACGCCAGGCCGGAGTTTTTGTCGCGCGAGAACGACACCGGACCGCGGGGAGGGATCTACGAGTTTCCGCGCGAATTCCGCAAGTTGCGGTCACCGCTGGTGAAGTACCTGGTCGAGCTGTGCCGGCCTAGTCAACTGACGGTCGGACCTTTCTTGCGGGGGTTCTATTTCAGTGGCGTACGCCCGGTCGTCGTCAACGAGGTTGCTACTGCGCCGGTGGCCGCTCAGCCGGCGGGCGACGCGCTGGGAGCCACCGGCATTTTCCGGCAACGGGCGGGATCGCAGTCGGCTCCGCGGATTGTCGGTAAGAAGAAGGTTCCGCAGTGGCTGTTTGTCGGCCATTTGTTCAACGATATTCTGCTGGGCGATAAGACGGCCATGGGAGCTAGTGGCGCCAGCATCAAAGGAAAGACGCTGCAGCGTGTACTCTTCTTTACAGCGGCGGTTCTGTGTGTACTCTATAGCGTCGCGCTGATGGTATCGTTTGCACGAAACAGGTCGCTGGAAAACAAGGTTCAGCAGGCGGCACAGGGCATTGCTAATCTGCCGGCGGTGGGTGCGAACCTGGCGCCGCTGGACGCCCTGCAGCGTCTAGACGCGCTGCGCGAGGTGCTGGTGGTGCTGAGGGATGGACCGGGGTTGAGCTATCGTTGGGGGCTATATACCGGTGATGCTCTTTATCCCGATGTCAGGCGCGCTTACTTCGCGGGCTTCCGAAAGCTCCTGTTCGACCAGACGCAGACAAATGTGCTGAGCGTAGTGCGCGGCACCCCCAACGCGAATGACACTTACGAGACCCTGAAGTCATACCTGATTACGACTTCGCATCACGACAAGACCACGCGGGAATTTCTTCCGCCGGTTCTGGTGAAGTATTGGAGTGCAAACCGCGAGGTGGATCCGGCGCGGCGTCAGTTAGCCGAGAAACAGTTTGAATTCTACAATGACGAATTGCTGATCGCGAATCCCTACTCCAGCGATAACGACAGCGAGAGCATCGCCAAAGCCAGGCGTTATCTGGGGCAGTCGAACACGTTCGAGCCCATCTATCAGGCGATGCTGGCCGATGCTGCGCGTAATGCCCAGGGCGTCAGCTTCAACAAGAAATTCCCCGGTTCGGCGGAAGTAGTCATTAACAGTTACGAGGTAGCTGCTGCGTTTACCAAGCCTGGCTGGGTGTTCATGAAGGCCTCGCTGAAGAACCCCGAGAAGTACTTCCGTGGCGAACAATGGGTACTCGGCGACCAGGCATCGGTGAATCTGGACCGGGCCAAGCTCGGGCAGGACCTGGCGGCCCGGTATCACGCCGACTTCATCGCGCAGTGGCGCTCCTATCTGAAAGCCTCCTCGGTGGTGAAGTACAACGGATTGCCCGACGCGGCCAAGAAGCTGATGGTCCTTTCCGGGAACCAGTCGCCGTTACTGGCGCTGTTCTGGCTCGCCTCGCAGAACACCGATGTCGACGTGCCGGCGGTGAAGGATGCCTTCCAGCCGGTTCATTCCGTGGTCCCGACCACAAGCGTCGACCGTTATATCGCGCCACCGAACCAGCCTTATATGAATGCGCTGGTGGCACTTCAGACATCGGTGGAAGCCGTCGCGGGCCAGCCGCAGGGAAATGAAGCTGGGGCCATACAGACGCTGCAGAACGCGACCAGTGCGAAAGTGACGACGCGGCAACTCGCCCAGTCGTTCCGGCTGGATAACGAGGCTCATGTGGAGACAACTGTTCAGAAGCTACTGGAAGACCCGATCACGAACGTTGAGGGTCTGTTAAGGAGCCTCGGGCCGGCGGAGTTGAACGACAAGGGTAAGGGCTTCTGCAGCGAGTACCGGCAATTGATTTCGAAGTATCCCTTCAACGCAAACTCGACTGTCCAGGCGACGGTGGCTGACGTAAACAAAGTCTTCAAGAAGCCGGAAGGCTCGTTATGGATGTTCTACGAAGCAAGCCTGAAGAAGTACCTGGCCAAGCAGGGGTCGCAGTATTCGCCGATTCCTGGCGGGACCGTGAACTTAAATCCTGGCTTCGTCACCTTCTTCAATCAGGTCGCTGCCCTGTCGGATACGCTGTATCCCGACGGGTCGCAGGATCCGCGGATCACTTACTCGTTGAAGCCCGTCCCCGCGGAGGGGATTCAGACGGTCGGATTGCAGTTGGACGGTCAGACTCTGACCTATTCGGGTGGAGCCGCCACCGCCAAGCAATTCGTCTGGCAGGCGCAGGGCACTCATGAGGCTAAAGCTACGGTGCGCTTCGGCGGCGGTCCCGACTTGGCCTGGTCCAGCAACGACGGCTTGTGGGCTGTCTTCCAGTTCTTCCACAAGGCGGAGCAGTGGCGGCAGACGGGCAACGTGGCAAGCCTCGAATGGGTGATCCGAATCGGTCGCGACGCTGTCACGCTCCCCGGCGGCAAACCGCTAACCGTACGGTTTGACCTGGACATGGGCGGCGCGCCGCCCGTGTTCCAGAAGGGCTATCTCGGACGCTTGGCTTGCGTCTCCGACGTGGCCCGGTAAGTTATTGCGTTTCGGGAAGTCCCCAGACCACGATGTTCGGTCCGGCAGCCGTGGCGACACGCTGCCGGCCGTTCACTGTAAATGTCATGGGCGACGATTTCCATAACTGGTTGGCCGGGAATTTCCACAGCAGCTTACCCGTCGTCGCATCGGCGGCGGCAAATGACCCGTCGTCGTGGCCGAAAAAGACAAGTCCTCCCGCCGTCGACAGGACGCCGCCCCACGTGTTGGCCGGGCCGTCTTGAGCCAGCTCCCATTTCACTTCGCCCGTTTGCAGGTTGAGCGCGCGCAGATATTTCTTGCCTCGCTCGCCGGGCACCGACCGTGTATCGCCGCCGTAGTGCGACTGCCCGGCCTTCCACTCGGCGGGCGCCTTGCTGTAGAGCGTGCATTTCTCAAGCGCCATCACGTAGAAGAGCCCCGCCGCTGGGTTGAACGCAGTGGACATCCAGTTCGTAGCGCCCTCAACGGCAGGACATGCTTTGGTCTCGTTCGGAGCCGGCGTGGCCGACGCGAGCGTCTGCGGGCGTCCGTTGGAATCCAGGCCTGAGGCCCACGTGAGCTGCTTGACGAAAGGCTTCCCGAGCAGGAACTCACCAGTTAGACGGTCTAACACGTAAAAATAACCATTGCGGTTGGCCTGCGCCAGCAACTTACGAGGCCTGCCCTTCCATTCGGCATCAATCAACATCGCGGTCTGTTGCGAGTCCCAGTCGTGCAGGTCATGCGGCGTGTATTGGAAGTGCCATCGGAGTTTGCCGGTCCTGGCCTCCAGCGCCAGCACGGAATCGGAATACAGGTTGTCACCGCCGCGCTCGTCCCCGTTGTAGTCCGGACACGGATTGCCGGTGGTCCAGTACAGCAGTTCGGTCGTCGGGTCGTAGGTGCCCGTCAGCCAGGTTGACGCGCAGCCGTGCTGCCAGGCATTCCCCTTCCACGTTTCCGAGCCGGGCTCACCGGGCTTGGGGATGGTCCAAAAGCGCCACGCTTCCTTGCCGGTGGCCGGGTCGAAGGCCGCCAGGAATCCTCGCACGCCTTCGTCGCCGCCGGAGTGGCCGGAGACGACAAGATCACCCACGACTAATGGCGCTGACGTTGCGCCGTAGTTCTGCTTCGAGTCGGCCATCTCCACATCCCAGAGCAATTGCCCTGACCGCCGGTCAAGCGCGAGCAGATGCGCGTTGTCGGTGATCAGAAACAACCGATCGTCGAGCAGAGCGACGCCGCGGTTAATCCCGCTGGCTGCGTCGCCGGCAAGGCCTCTGGTTCGAGGGCGGCGGTAACTCCACAACGTACGGCCATTGGCTGCGTCCAGCGCATACGCCTCGTTAGGCGCGGTTACATACATGATGCCGTCCACCACCACCGGCGTCACTTGCAACCGTGGGGCACCCGGCACGCTCCACATCCACTGCATTGCCAACTGCTGAACGTTTCCGGCATTGATCTGGTCGAGCGGGCTGTGGCGATTGCCGGATAACTGGCCGTGATAGCTGGGCCATTCGCCCTTCAACGGTGTGACGATCTCGCTGAACTTGGGTCCCCGCTGCGACAGGTTCACCCGGGGAGCGTCTCCGCCACGGCGAAGTCCTCTCACATAGTCGACCAAAGCCGCCATCTCGGCGGGCGGGACGTTGGCGCCCGGCATTCCCTTGTTCGGGATGCCGTTGCGGATGATCTCGGGCAAGTCGGTTCGCGTGGCGAGTTGACGGCTCGTGATGGCGGGACCACGTTCTCCTCCGCGCCCATCGGCGCCATGGCAGAATGCACAGCGTGCTGCAAACGATTGTTGCCCGGCATTCTGCTGCAATAGCTCCACGTAGCCTTTGGAGGCGAGGAACCGGAAATATCCGGCAAAATCGAACTTAGTCTCGCCCGCCTCCATCTTCGTCAGTTGAATCACTTCATCCAGTCCGCGCTTGCCGTCGGCCCAATACAGCGCCAGCGTCGGGTGACGAACCCAGGCCCCGTTTGGCCAACTTTGGCGTTCATCCGGTGCGATGTCGTCAAGCGGCAGCGTGCCAAAGCGTTTACGGCGCACAACGATGCCCGTGCCGCCGGACGGCTGAGCCGGGACCGGACGGCCAGCCAGACGCGCTGTCGACCCAACCATCTGGTCGACAACGCGGGCGGGCAGCTTGCGCTCCGCACCCCAATCGCGGGCGAGTTGAGCCAGCCACTGAGCCTCCCGTTCGCCGGCGTTGGCGAAGTAGTAAAGAAACGCCGCGTTCATCACGATCAAGTCGCGCATCGACCGTTCGTCAACCGTATCGGGCTTGTCCGCGCTGTTATGGTGCGTGTGAACGCCCGTGCCGCTGTAGGGCCAAGTGGTCGGAATCCCGATGGATGGTTCACCGAGAAATGCGTCAGTACCGGCCATGAACTCCTTCCACTGCCATTTACGGCCAACCGTCGGGAAGTAAGTCGCCGCGAGTTTCACGATGAAAGGATCGGTGTAAGCGTAGCCAGACCATGGATTGAGATACCAGGTGTATTCCGTGCCCGGCAGGTCGTAGGAGGCGGCCGGAGTGTCCAGGCACATG
>JAEUQD010000575.1 GCA_016789925.1 Bryobacterales bacterium
CCCCGATGCGGCAGGCCGCCTGACCCTCCCGAGGGACTTGAGAATTGAACGAACGGCCGCCGGCCACTGTGCCGGCGGCCGTTTCGACGTTCTGAGCCTATGCGAGTACTTCCTGAATCACATTCCCGCTGACATCGGTCAACCGCATTTCGCGGCCGAGGTGCGGATAGGTCAGCTTTTCGTGATTGAGCCCCATTAGATGGAGAATAGTCGCGTGCAGGTCGTTCACGGCTTTCCGGTCGACCTCGGCGCGATAGCCGAATTCATCGGTCGCCCCAACCACCGTGCCGCCTTTGATCCCGCCTCCCGCCATCCACACGGTAAACCCGTAGGGGTTGTGGTCGCGCCCGTCCATGCGTTGTGAAATCGGCATGCGGCCGAATTCTCCGTGCCAGACAATCAGGGTGGAATCGAGCAGGCCCCGCCGCTTCAGATCCTGAATGAGGGCCGCGATCGGCTTGTCGGTTTCCCCGCAGTGCAACTCGTGATTGAACTTGATATCCCAGTGCGCATCCCAGCTTTCCTGAAAGTTTCCGCCGCCGGAAAAAATCTGCACATACCGAACGCCGCGTTCCACGAGGCGCGCGGCCATCAGAGCCTGGCGGCCGAAGTATTGCGTGCGCTCCTCGTCCAAGCCATAGAGGCGGCGGGTCACCTCGCTTTCGCGATTGACGTCGATGGCCTCGGTGGCATGCGTCTGCATGCGGAATGCGAGTTCATAGGAGGCAATGCGGGCGGAGAGTTCGGAGTCGAGCGGATTCCGCTCGCGGTGGGCTTCGTTCATCCTGTTGAGGAAGTCGAGCCAGCGGCGCTGGGTTTCGGGGGTGACTTCCTTCGGGGGACGGAGGTCGACAATGGGGTCGCCGGTGCTGCGGAAGGGCGTGCCCTGGAAGGCGGCAGGCATGTAGCCGTTTCCCCAGTTAGGCGCGCCGCCGATGGGCCCGCCGCGGTGATCGGTGAAGACGACAAACCCGGGGAGGTTCTCGTTCTCACTGCCCAGACCGTAGGTCAGCCACGTCCCCATGCTCGGATGCCCGGCGAGGACGAAGCCCGTGTTCATCTGGAACAAGGCGGGACCATGGTCGTTGGAGAGGGCGTACATCGACCGGATAACGGCGATGTCGTCGATCTGCCGCGCCACGTGCGGAAAGAGGTCGCTCACCTCGATTCCGCTCTGGCCGTACTTCCTGAATCCCCACGGGGAAGGCATCAGGCCTCCGGGGTTGCCTTGCGAAACGACGACGTCGCCCTTGCCGGTGAGCGCCTGGCCGGCCCGGCGCGCCAGTTCAGGCTTGGGGTCGAAAGTGTCCATGTGGCTGACGCCGCCATAGCAGAAGATCGAGATGACGGCCTTGGCTTTGGGCTGGAAATGGGGCTGCCTGGGGGCCATCGGGTCGAGCCGCGCGGCGCGGAGCATGTCGGCGAACGCCAGCCCGGCGATCCCGCCTCCCATCCGGTTCAGTAGCTCGCGGCGCGAAAGGAAGCGATTCTTCATGGCATGTAGACGAATTCGTTCAGGTTGAACAGCGCCAGGCAAAAGTCCGCCAAGCCGTTGGAGGCGACAAAAGCGGTGGATTCCCTGAGTTCGAAGGGTTTGGGCGGACGCGACAGAGTCAACTGAAAGCTCAACTCCACTTGCCGCGCGACATCGCCGCCGGCTTCCTGCTTCACGCGGTCGGCAAAGCGCGAGGCCTGCATCCGCACGGCGGCATTGTTCATGAGGAGCAACGCCTGCGGCGCTGTGACCGACCGGTTGCGCCGGGCGCAGGAGATGATCATGTCGGGCTGGTCGAAGGATTCGAACAACGGATACCGGATGCTGCGTTTGGAGAAGACGTAGAGGCTGCGCCGCCACGTCGCCGGGTCGTCGTCGGTGCTTCCCTTCCAGGTCCGCTTCGAACTGGACTGGTAGAGCGCGGGGTCGATGTAGGGCAACACGGAAGGCCCGCCCAGCTTGCGGTCGAGCATTCCCGCGGCCGCCAGCATCGAGTCGCGGATGGTTTCGATGTCGAGACGCTGGCGGCCTTGCCGCAAGAAAAAGCGGTTGGTCGGATCCTTCTCGCGGCTTTTGCGAATGTCGTCACTGGACATGCGATAGGCTTCGGAGTTCATCATCACCCGGTGCATGGCCTTCATGCTCCAGCCCTGCGCCACAAACTCCGTGGCCAGCCAGTCGAGCAGTTCCGGGTGCGTCGGCGGGTCACCCTTTTTGCCGAAGTTATTGGGCGTAGAGACAATACCCTCGCCAAAGTGGCGCTGCCAGAGGCGGTTCACCATCACGCGCGCCGTGAGCGGATTTTCGGGCGTGGCGAGCCACTCGGCAAAGGCGCGGCGGCGGTAACTGGTTTGGGCTTTCTCGGGTGCGGGGACTTCGCGGAACGGCAACACGACGGAGAGCCCGCCGGGTTTCATCAACGACCCCTTATTGGAAGGGCTGCCCCGGTGCAGGAAGTAGGAGGGGAGCGGCTCGCGCCCGTGCTCGGCGACTGTCATCGCGGCATCGTAGGGGGCTGGGCGCTGCTTTTCGAGGCAGGCGATTTCGGATACCAGGGCCTCGTGCGCCTGCCTGTCGTCCGCCGTCATGCGGGCGACAATCTCGGGCTCTTTGATTTCGAGGGTCTTTTCGATCTGCCGCGCGTTCAGCCGTTGCCCATCGTTTCTTTTATCGGGCGGCGTCCGCCACGCCTCCTGCATGTAAGGCGCGAGTTTGGACACTTTTTCTTCAAAGATCAGGTCGCGGTAAGGTTTCTCGAGTTCAGTTTTGCGCTTCTTGAGCGGCTGCTGCGCCTCGTCGATCCGCTTCTGGGCGGCCTTGTGTTCGTCCACAACAGCGGCGTTCACCAGGGGATGGTCGCTGGTC
>JAEUQD010000584.1 GCA_016789925.1 Bryobacterales bacterium
CCGCAGGTGAGCGCGTTGCGGGGGAGGGCGCGGCAGGCGGCGCTGGACTCGATGAAAATGCGGTTCGATGTGCCGGATGCCGCGCCGACGGGCAAGCTGAACCGGATCTTGTGGCACCAGGTTCGGGGTTGGAACACGCCCTACCCCGGAACCCGGAATGCCGTGTTCGCGCCGCTGACCGTCGAGATCGAAGACGAGGATCGCGAGGAGGCGGGGCGGTAAGGATTACTGGAAGGTCACAGTGACCCGACAGTGCTCGCCGGGCGAATGTTCGCTCTTAAAACCCGCTTTCCCGTTCCAGCCGCGTTGCGCTGAACGTGGGTTCTGCCCGAAGTTCGCCCTCTTCGAAATAGAACTCGGTGTCTGCCAGCAGGTGAACTTCCCGGGTGGTGTTCGCGCCAACCTGCAAACTACCGGCAACCCGTTCGCCGGCGCGGATGCGGGCGTCCGCCTTATTTGCGCGGCCGGCGATCGTCAGCACCATCTCCTGCCGCAGTTCTTCGGCGGTCATCGGCGGTTCGAGCTTCACTCCGATGACATGGTCGAAATCCGGCGGTTGCGTGATGAAGTGAGCCGCGAAGAGTTCATCGGAACTTCCGAAGAGGACATAGGTGAGGTTTGCCGGCGGGGTTGGAACAGGCAGGCGGTGCGCGTGGACCACGCGGAGCACGGTTGCAGTGAAGTCCTTCGCGAGCACCTTGTTCCCAGGCCTTTCCAGGTGACCGCGAAACAAGGCTTGCACGGAGAAAGCTGTCCTCGCCGGCTTTGCCGGGTCCGGTTCAAACAACTCCGACAAGACGAACTCCTCGCCCGGTTGCAAGGTGTACATCTTGACGTCCGGATGACTGGCGCGGTCCTTTAGGTACACCGCGCCGACATCCGAAGCCGGTTGCTGTAAACCGGCTTCGAGAATGACTTGGGCCGCATGCTCTCCATGGAACATCGGCAAATGCGAAAGGTAAACATGCTTGTGGCCCACCACGAGCATATTGTGAGTTCCGGCCTGCTCCGGAACTGGACCAGGGTGATGGTGGGGAGTCATAACGCTACCTTACTCTACAGGATGTGAATCCCTGACATCCTCAGCATCCAAAGGATGAGCCAGATGGCGATCATCGCCACCACGACGTACCGGATCCATTCCCAAAGAGTTCTCGGTTCGGTTCTGCGTCCCATGCGCGCCGTTTAGATTAGCATTTCCTCCACTGGTTGCCGCTCCGGCGTCCGCTCCGCCAACCCGGGAATGGCCAGCGCCAGCGCTTGCGACACGTGGTCGACAAAGGTGAACTGCATCTCCTGGCGGGCCTCGTCGGGCAGGTCGTGGAGATCCTTGGCGTTCGCCTTGGGCAGGATCACGTGGCGAATGCCCGACCGACGCGCGGCCAGGACCTTCTCCTTTACCCCGCCAATCGGGAGGACTAACCCGGTGAGCGTGATCTCGCCTGTCATGGCCAGATCGGAGCGGGCCGGACAATGCGTGTAGAGGGAGGTTAATGCGACGGTCATGGTGATGCCCGCCGACGGCCCGTCCTTCGGCGTCGCTCCGGCCGGTACATGGACATGGACACCGAAATCCTTGAACTTCGCCGGATCGATTCCGAGTTCGCGGGCGTGCGACCAGATATAGGACTGCGCCGCCTTGGCCGACTCCTGCATCACCTCGCCCAGTTGCCCGGTGAGCGTGAATCCCTTGGTCTCGGGCAGGAGCGCCGTCTCGATGTAGAGAACGTCGCCACCCACCTCGGTCCAGGCCAGTCCTGTCGCCACGCCTGGAGGCACATTCTTCCGCGCCTCCTCAGGCATGAACGGCTCGGGGCCCAGCAGTTCCAGGAGATTATCCGGACCGATCACAAACGGACCTTCCTTGCCTTCGGCGAAGTGTAGCGCCGTTTTCCGCGCCAGTTTCCCGATCTGCCGTTCGAGGCGCCGCAGCCCGGCCTCGCGCGTGTAGCTGCGGATCACCTTCGACAGCGCTTCGTCCGTAATCACGCAATTCGCCGCGGTGAGCCCGGTCTCTTTCAATTGCCGCGGAATCAGGTACCGCTTGGCGATCTCGACCTTTTCTTCTTCCGTGTAGCCCGGCAGCCGAAGGATTTCCATGCGGTCCAGCAACGGCCGGGGAATCGTATCCAGCGTGTTGGCAGTCGTAATGAACATCACCTTCGACAGGTCGAAAGGCAGGTCGATGTAATTATCCCGGAAGGTGTTGTTCTGCTCGGGATCCAAGACTTCCAGCAAGGCCGAGGCCGGATCGCCGCGATAGTCGCGCCCCAGCTTGTCCACTTCGTCCAACATGATCACCGCGTTGTGCGCACCGGCGCGCCGCATGGCCTGGATCAGCCGCCCCGGCATCGCCCCAATATAGGTGCGGCGATGGCCGCGCAGTTCCGCTTCGTCGTGCAAGCCGCCCAGCGAGAACCGCTCGAACTTGCGTCCGAGCGAGCGTGCAATCGACTGTCCCAGAGAAGTCTTACCCGTGCCGGGAGGCCCCACCAGGCAGAGAATGGGCGCTTTCGCGGTCGGATTCATCTTCAGAACGCCGAGATGTTCGAGAATTCGCCCCTTTACTTCCTTGAGGTCGAAGTGGTCGGTATCGAGAACCTCGCGCGCGTTGGCGATGTCGAGGTTGTCCTGCGTCTGCACCTTCCACGGCAGTTCCAGTACGAACTCGAGCCACGTCCGCAGGACGTGATGGTCCGGAGATGCCGAAGGCAAGCGTTCGAGCCGCTTCAGCTCGCGCTCGGCCTCCTTACGAACCTCGTCGGGCAGGTCCGCCTTGTCCAACCTTTCGCGCAATTGGTCGACTTCGGCCTGTTCCGGATTCTTGTCTCCCAATTCCTGCTGAATGGCGCGCATCTGCTGGCGCAGCATGTACTCGCGCTGTTCCTTGGTGACCTCCTCGCGCGCTTCGTTGGCGATCTTCGATCGGATCTCCAATACCTGCAATTCGTGCGACAGGTAGTGATGCAACAGCCGGAACGCGTCCGATACGGTTTGCGCTTCGAGCAGCGTCTGTTCCTTCTGCAAATCCAGCGAGAAGAGCGAAGCCAGCAGGTAGACGACGCGCATCGGCTCGGTCCCGTCGCCGGCCAATTGCTGCAACTCGAAGGGAACCTGTACCTGGGCTAAATCGATCGCCCGGGCCGCAATTTCAATTGCCGCGCGGCGCAGCGCCTCGACCTCGGCT
Source organism: Bryobacterales bacterium (assembly GCA_016789925.1). GTDB lineage: Bacteria > Acidobacteriota > Terriglobia > Bryobacterales > Bryobacteraceae > JADLDI01. The sequence continues at coordinate 3,188 of JAEUQD010000584.1, forward strand.
CCGTACTCCTCCTTCATCGGAGCGGGTTGGAACCGTCCGACGAGGTGAGGCTCGGTCTCCTCGATCTTGAGGAGCATCACGCGCTCCATGCCCAAGACGAGCACTTCCAGGTGACCCTCGGCGGAGCGCGAGATTTTGCGGATGACCGCTTTGGTGCCGTAGGTGTAGAGATCGTTCTGGGTGGGGTTCTCGGTGGACGCGTCCCGCTGGCTGATCAGGACAATCTCTTTGTCCTCGGTCGTCAGCGCCGCCTCGACGGCCGCCACCGACCGCGGCCGTCCCACCGACAGAGGCATGACGAGATACGGCAACAAGGCCGTGTTCTTCATCGGCAATATCGGCAGTTTGAAATTCTTGTCGGTTTCTCGTTTCACACTCATTTAGACGCTCCAGACGCGGTGGGGTATTCAACGGAAGCGGGATGAAAACTCAACCCGCCACCCGTCACGTTCTTGTCGATGGTGACGCGATGATGGTCGCGCACGGCGCCCTCCAGAATCAACCGGGCCAAAGGCGTTTCGATCTCCCGTTGAATGGCTCGCTTCAAGGGACGCGCCCCATAGCTGGGCTCATAACCAACTTCTACCAGATAGTCGCGCGCCGCATCGGTGAGATCAAGGTGGATGTGGCGGTCGACCAACCGCAGATCCAAGCCGCGCAGTTGGATATCCACGATCTGCCGCAATTGCTTCTGCGTCAGGGCGTGGAAGATGATGATCTCGTCGACGCGGTTGAGGAACTCCGGACGGAAGTGCCGCCGCAACTCCGCACGCACCGCATCCTGATTTCCCGTGTTCAGCACATGCTGCGACCCCAGGTTCGACGTCATCAGGACAATCGTGTTCTTAAAATCAACAACCCGCCCCTGACCATCGGTGAGCCGCCCGTCGTCGAGAATCTGGAGCATCACGTTGAACACGTCCGAATGTGCCTTCTCGATCTCGTCGAACAGAATCACCGCGTAGGGATGGCGGCGGACCGCTTCGGTTAACTGGCCGCCTTCCTCGAACCCGATGTATCCCGGTGGCGCGCCGATGAGCCGGGCCACGTTGTGGCGCTCCTGGTATTCGGACAGGTCGATCCGGATCATCGCCCGCTCGTCATCAAAGAGCGCGTAGGCCAGGGCGCGCGCCAGTTCCGTCTTGCCCACGCCTGTGGGACCCAGGAAGATAAAACTGCCGATGGGCCGGTTCGGATCCTTCAACCCCGACCGCGCCCGCAGCACCGCTTCCGAAACCGCTTTCACGGCTTCGTCCTGACCCACCACCCGTTCGTGCAACTGCTCTTCCAGATGCAGCAGTTTCTGCATCTCCCCTTCCATCAGCCGGCTGAGCGGGATGCCCGTCCACCGCGCCACGACCTCCGCGATATCGGCTTCGTCCACTTCTTCTTTTAACAGCCGCGGACCCTGCGAGGCCTCGGACAACTGCGCCAGTTGCCGCTCCAGTTCCGGGAGCCGGCCGTACTTCAACTCGGCGGCTTTGTTCAGATCGTAGGCGCGTTCCGCCTTCTCGACCTCCTGCCGAGTCTGCTCGAGTTGCTCCCGCACCGAACGCACCTTCTGGACCGCGTCCTTCTCGACCTGCCAACGCGCCTGGAGCGCCCCGGCCTGCGTCGTCAGATCGGCCAGTTCCTTCTCCAGGCGAGTCAAACGGTCCCGCGACGCTTCATCGGTTTCCTTGCGCAGGGCCTCGCGCTCGATCTCCAACTGCATCTTGCGCCGCATCACTTCATCGATTTCCGACGGCATCGAATCAATCTCGGTGCGCAGACGCGCCGCCGCCTCGTCCACCAAGTCGATGGCCTTGTCCGGCAAGAAACGGTCCGAGATGTACCGGTTCGACAGCACCGCCGCAGACACCAGCGCGGCATCCTTAATGCGCACGCCGTGATGCACCTCGTAGCGCTCGCGCAAACCGCGCAGAATCGAAATCGTGTCTTCCACCGACGGCTGATCCACGAGCACCGACTGGAAGCGCCGCTCGAAGGCAGCGTCCTTCTCGACGTGCTTGCGGTATTCGTCGAGCGTGGTCGCGCCGATGCAGTGCAGTTCGCCTCGCGCCAGCATCGGCTTCAGCAGATTGCCGGCGTCCATTGCACCTTCCGCTTTCCCCGCGCCCACCACCGTGTGCAACTCGTCAATAAAGAGGATGATTTCCCCGTTGGACGACTGCACTTCTTTCAGTACTGCCTTCAGCCGCTCTTCGAACTCGCCGCGGAACTTCGCGCCCGCGATCAGGGCGCCCATGTCGAGCGACACGATGCGCTTGTTCTTGAGTCCTTCGGGCACGTCGCCCCGCACGATCCGCTGCGCCAGCCCCTCGGCAATCGCGGTCTTACCCACCCCGGGCTCGCCAATCAGCACCGGGTTGTTCTTCGTCCGCCGCGACAGAATCTGAATCACGCGCCGGATTTCGTCGTCCCGCCCGATTACCGGGTCGAGCTTTCCCTGCCCGGCCAGCGCCGTCAAATCCCGGCCGTAGCGCTCCAGCGCCTGATAGGTGGTCTCCGGATTCTGCGACGTCACGCGTTGATTGCCCCGCACGTCCTGCAGCGCTTTCATCAGCCGGTCGCGCGTCAGCCCCAGGTCTTTGAGCAAGCGCCCGGCGGCTCCGGAGTCCTCGGTTAGCGCCAACAGGACGTGCTCCACCGAGACGTACTCATCCTTGAGGTTTTTGGCTTCGGTCTCGGCGTTCGCCAGCACCCGTTGCAGACGGCCCGTGATGTACACCTGGTCCGACGGATTCCCCTGCACGGACACCTTCGGCATGCGGTCCAGTTCCTGAGACAGGCGCTGATGGAGCGTCTCGAGCCGCAAACCGGCTTTGATCAGAATCGCCGGCGCCAGCCCGTCCTCCTGCTCCAGGAGGCTCACCAGCAGGTGCTCGACGTCGATTTGCTGGTGGGAATGGCGCACGGCGAGGGTCTGC
>JAEUQD010000590.1 GCA_016789925.1 Bryobacterales bacterium
AAGGCGGCGATATGCGCGACTACCCGCGGATCGCCAAGTTGCAGTCGGACCTGCTGGTGCACGCCCTGGCGACCCGGCAAACACGGGTTGCGTCCTACATGCTGACCAAGTGCCAGAGCCTGGTGAGGATGCCTTGGCTGGGATACACCGCGTTGCGGCACCACGACTATACGCACACCAACGCGGAGTCGCCCGAAGCACAGCGCATTCTGCGCGACATCTGCCGTTGGCACGTCGAGGAGTTCGCGTATCTGCTGGCGCGCCTGAAGTCCGTCCAGGAAGGCAATCGCACTCTGCTCGACAATACCTGCCTGGTCTACCTCCACGAACACGCCGAGGCCAATCCGCACAAGTGTAACGGGATGACCGCTATCGTCGCCGGACACGCCAACGACCGACTCCTCACCAATCGCTATACCAAGACCGCCGGCACCATGGGCGACCTCTACCTCACGCTCGCCAACGAACTCTTACAGGTAAAACTCGATACGCTCCCCGGCGCCTCCAAACGACTCGAGGGGTTAACCGCGTAGCTATCTGTCCTGACTGATCTGAGACCGCTTCGAGCTCTGCCATTCACGGCTCCGTCTAATCAACTCGTACGATCGGTGGAATGCCGGGCGCTGCGAATGGCAGCGAGGCCTTTCACAATTCCAAGACACATCACGAGCATCACAACCGCCAGGGGCAGGCCGGCGGTGATTGCGGCTGCCTGGAGGGCGGTGAGTCCGCCGACCAGCAAAAGCACCGTCGCGATGATCCCGACAATGAGCAGCCAGAAGACTCGCTGTCTCAGTGGCGTGTCGATATGGCCGCCCGAAGTCATGCAGTCGATGACAAGAGTTCCTGAATCCCAGCCTGTTACGAAGAAGATCATGATCAGCAGAATCCCTGCCAGAGACGTGATCGCCGTGTAGGGAAGCGTGCCTAGCAGAATGAAGAGTTGGGATTCCAGGGCCGCCCGCGCCATTCCCTTGGCATCCCCAGCGACTACCTGATCGATGGCGGTGTTGCCGAAGACCGTGAGCCAGACGATGCACAAGAGGCTTGGCGCCAGGAGAGCGCCAAGGAGGAACTCGCGCACCGTCCGGCCCCGCGAAATCCGCGCCATGAACGTACCGACAAACGGCGCCCAGCTCATCCACCATGCCCAGAAATAGACGGACCAGTTGTCATAGAAGTCGACGTCTTTCCGGCCGAACGGATTCGACAGGGCGGGAAGGCGTCCAAGGTAGTGCATGGTATTCGCAAAGAGGTCGCGGAACAGTGGCAGAGTCGGACCGCAGGCGAGCACAAACAGCGTCAGCAGCGCGGCCATCACCAAGTTGAGTTCGCTTAGGCGCCGGATACCCCGATCGATTCCGCCGCAGACCGACAGCAATGTGACCACGGTCATCAACGCGACCAACAGGATCTTGCTCGCCGCCGTACCGGGAATGCCATACACGTAGGTGATACCAGCCATCGTCTGCTCGGCGCCCATTCCGAGCGATGCAGCCAGGCCAAACAAGGTGGCGAGCACGGCCAGGATGTCGATAATATCGCCCGGCAAGCCCCAAACCGCATTACCGAGCAAAGGCAGGAAGACAGAGCGCAGCGACAGCGGCAGGTGGAAGTTATATGTGAAAACCGCAAAGCCCAGTCCCACGACGGCGTAGATGGCCCAAGGGTGGAGCGACCAGTTGAAGACTGTGGCCGCCATCGCGAGATCCCGCGACGCTGCCGCATTGCCCGGGGCACCTAAGAGAGGGGCGGAACTGCCGGGCGCGCCGGCATTCGCGGCGATGGACGCCGTGAAGTGGGAGAGCGGTTCCGACACTCCGTAGAACACGAGCCCAATTCCCATGCCGGCGGCGAACAGCATGGAGATCCAGGAGATTGTCGAGAAGTGCGGCTTCGCCTCTTTGCCTCCGAGGCGAATCGAACCCATGGGCGACACAATGAGGGCGAGGCAAAACACGAGGAAAGCATTGCCGGCCATCATCAGAAAACCGTCGAAGCGCGAAACGGCTCCGGCGCGCAGCCATTCGAAAAAGACGCTCGCCGAGTTGCCG
>JAEUQD010000614.1 GCA_016789925.1 Bryobacterales bacterium
CGCCGCTTTTACAAAATTTTTACAAGTTTTGCACGACCTCCCGAAATCACACGCGTAGTATCAATACTGCTATGACCGAAACAGGGATCTACCGCGACGATCACTTCCGCGTTGAGTTCACCACTCAGAACGCATTTCTCGACGAGCGGCCCATGACTCTGACCCGTAAGGAATTTGAATTGCTCGCTACCCTGGCGGGCAATGCCGGAGAGATCGTGCCGCGCGACGTCTTGTTGTCGAGCGTGTGGGGCTACAGCCGGGAGATCCGCACGCGCACGCTGGATGTTCATATCCGGCGGTTGCGCAAGAAACTGGGCGCTTATGGCGACAGCTATATTGAAACGATCTTCGGCGTAGGCTACCGGTTCCAGCCGTTCCGCGCGGCGCGGCCATTTTACACTCAGTGGAACGTGGCCTGAGAAGAGGTGTTGGCGGCACGCGCTGCTACAATGGGCTTTCCCCATGGAGTATCGCGTTACCCCCGCTGCGTCCCTACGCGGCCACATCCGTCTTCCCGGCGACAAGTCGATCTCGCATCGCTATGCGATGATCGCGGCAGTTGCCGAAGGCGCCAGTAAAATCAGTAACTACTCGTCCGGCGCCGATTGCCATTCCACGCTTGGCTGCCTGCGTTCGCTCGGCATCGGCATCGACGTCGACGGCAGTACGGTTACCGTTCACGGGCAGGGTCTCGACGGCTTTCAGGCGCCGCCGGCGGCTTTGGACGCGGGCAACTCCGGCTCAACGATTCGCATGCTTTCCGGCATGCTGGCTGCCCAACCGTTCCCGACGACAATCGGCGGCGACGAGTCACTATCACGCCGTCCCATGGCCCGTATCATGGCCCCGCTTCGCGAGATGGGGGCCGAGTTGTCCGCCCGCGACGGGAAGTACCCGCCGCTGACGATTCACGGCGCGAAGTTGCGCGCCATCCAGTACGAACCGCCGATGGCCAGCGCGCAGGTGAAGACATGCGTGCTGTTTGCCGGACTGCACACCGAGGGTGTTACGAGCGTTGTCGAGCGTGTGCAAACGCGGGACCACACCGAGGTGGCGCTGAAGGCGTTTGGCGCGCAGATCGAGAAGTCGGGCCCGGTGATTTCGTTGCACGGGCGGCCGCTTTTGACGGCGCAGGATCTTTACGTGCCGGGCGATCTTTCGTCAGCCGCCTTCTTTCTGGTGGCTGCCAATCTGCTGCCCGGTTCCAAGGTTGTGATTGAAGGCGTGGGGTTGAGCCCCTCACGGACAAAACTTCTGGACTGGTTGCTGGGCGCCGGCGCGGAGATCAGGCTCATGGATGTTGGACAAGCTGCTGGTGAGATGGTGGGGACGTTGATGGTCACCGGCAGGCAGGTGCGTGGCGGTGTGATCGAGGGCGCGATGACGGCTGCGCTGATCGATGAGATTCCCGTGCTGGCTGTTTTAGGCGCCATGTCACAGGAGGGTCTCACGGTGAAGGACGCGGCCGAACTGCGGGTGAAGGAGACCGATCGGATCGACACTGTCGCGGAGAACCTGGGACGAATGGGCGTGCGGATTGCGACGACAGCCGACGGCTTTCACGTGCCGGGCGGGCAGCGGTTCCGCGGCGCGGAGGTGGATTCCTTCGGCGATCATCGCATCGCCATGGCGTTTGCCGTGGCCGGGCTTGCCGCCGACGGCGAAACCACGATCGCCAACCCCGAGGCGGCCTCCGTGTCTTTCCCGGAGTTTTACGCTACTCTAGAGCGATTACGCGACTAGGTGCGCGCCGGGATGGGTGAGAGCGACTCCGATCTAACTATTGAGGGCATCGTCCACGACCTCCGCAACGTCTTTGAGGCGATCGCGGACTCCGCCGAACTCATCAGTGGCGACCCGAAGCACACGCGCGCGGCCAACCGGATCCAACGGGGAATCCGGCAGGGCGAGCGTATTCTCTCCAGCTTTGTCCAACAGTCGCAGGCCTCGCTGGAGATCGACGTCATTCTGGACAACGCTCTCGAGTTCGCGCGGACTTTTCTCCAGGTACGGGGGAGCCCCAAAGTCGAATTTGTCCGGAACGTCGAGCCGGCGCTTCGGCTGCGGGGCAATCCGGCCGCCTGGGAGCGGGTGATGATGAACCTGCTGCTGAATGCCGTGCAGGCGATGGCCGAGGAGGGCGGGACTGTTGAGATCTCGGCCCGGCGGCATCCCACTGCAGTGGAAGTCGTGGTGGCTGACGATGGACCCGGTATCTCACCCAAGATCCTCGAGAACATCTTCGAGCCGCGCTTTTCGACACGAGCGAAGCGGTCAGGCCTTGGTCTGCACATTGTGCGGAGTATCGTGGAAGCCCATTCGGGCACGGTGACCGCCGCGAACCGTCCTGATGGGAAGGGCGCCGAGTTTCGGATCACTCTGCCGTACGTGATCTAGCCCTTGACAAAGGCGAAGACCGGGTGCACTGTGGAGGCGGGTACGATGTCCCGTGTAATCTATTTGCTGGTGCTCGGAATGCTGGCGGCAGCGGCTCTGGCGCGGGCGCAAACGGGAGAGATTGGCGTAGCGGGCGGCTATGGGACTATTGCGGCGGAAGATATCTCGTATCAGAGCTTTGGCTTTGCCGGTGTCGAGGTCTGCGGCCGCTGCGACAAGGGGTTTGCGGTTTTTGGCGAGTACAGCCACTGGTTTGCCGGACCATCTCGCGGCATTACCAGTTTCGACTTGGTTGCCGGGGGACTGCGGATCCAAGGGCGCCGGCGCATCCGGCCCTTTTTTGACGCAGGTCTGGCGGTGGGCCGGGACGCATTCACTTACAGCGGAGGCCGTGACGCCCATACGAACTGGGGTGCTGTCCTGGCTGGGGGAGTAGCGATTCCCATCGGTGAACGGTTTTACGTCCGGCCACAGTTCCGGGTGTACGCGTTGACGGGGCTACACTTCGCCATCGGAGGCGGGGCAGTCTTCGGGATTCGTTTTTGAGCGATGCTGCCACTGCGCTACACTGCCCCGTAGAGACTGTCTCCTCGCCCCATCATGAAGATTCTTGTCGCCATCAAGCAGGTCCCTGCGCGCGATTCGGCCCTGAAACCCGACTCAGCCGCTCGCTGGATTGAATCCGCGGACCTCACGTTTGAAATCAACGAACCAGACGCCTACGCCCTCGAGGCCGCCTTGCAACTCCGTGAACAGCATGGTGGGGAAGTCGTGGCTGTTTGCGCGGGTCCGGCATCCGCGGCGACGCAAATCCGGGAAGCCCTGGCCAAAGGCGCGGACCGCGCCATCCATATCGAAGACGACGGACTAGCCGGTTACGACACGCTGTCGTCGGGCCGGTTGCTGGCAGCCGCCGCGAAGCAGGAATCTCCCGATCTGATTCTCACGGGGCTGCAGTCGGATGACTTTGGCTACGGCCAGACCGGCGTGGTTGTGGCCGAACTTCTCGGGCTTCCTCACGCGACGATCATCATGCAGGTGGAGAAGACGGACAACGGCATCCGGGTGAAGCGAGAACTCGAAGATGGGTGGTTCCAATGGATCTCGCTACCGCTTCCGGCGGTGCTCACCATCCAGTCGGGCATCAACAAACTGCGCTATGCCACTTTGATGGGGATTAAGAAGGCGAAGTTGAAGGAGGTGCGACGGCTGACGGCGGCCGAGCTTGGAGTGACTCCGACGCAGGAGGTCAAACTGGCCCAGGTGTACATGCCGCAGCGGTCCAAGCAAACAGTGCTGATCGAAGGCGATGCCCGACAGCAGGCCGCGCGGCTGGCCGCCATTCTGAAGCAGGAGGTGCGGGTCCTGTGAGTATCCTCGTCGTTGTCGAAGGGAATCGTTCGCTGTCGCAAGAGACGGTTGCCGCGGCGCTTGCCCTCAACCAGCCGGTTACTGTTGTTGCGATCCATACGCTGCCCGACCAGTTGCCGCCCGGGGTTGCGACGGTCACGCTGGTCCAGCACGATTTGCTGGCCAGCTATACAGCGGATGCGTATACGGCGGCCTTGGCGCAGTTGATCGAAGCGATGTCGCCGCGACTGGTTCTCTTTCCCCACACCTATCAGGTCCGCGACTACGCGCCGAAACTGGCGACGCGGCTCAACCGGCCGTTCGTCAGCGATGTGATACGTCTCCGCGCGACCGATGCCGGCTACGTGTTCACCCGCCAGCTTTTCCAGGGCAAGATCAATGCGGACTACGAGGCGTTTGGCTCCGGTCCGCACTTTGCCTCGATGCAGGCGGGGGCGTACCGGGCGGAGAACCTGGCGCCTGCTCCGGAGGCCGCTTCGACGTTCACGCCGGTTCTGGAAGCGCCGCGCGCCACTCCGGAGCCACCCTTCCGCGAGGCCGCCCGGGCGGTGGACCTGTCGGCCGCGAATTTGATTGTGTCGGTGGGCCGAGGCATCAAGGAGAAAGAGAACCTCGGTGTTGTCGAGCAACTGGCCGCGGCGCTGGGCGCGGAACTGGCCGCCTCGCGCCCGATTTGCGATAACGGCTGGCTGCCCATGGAGCGGCAGGTTGGTTCGTCGGGACAGACCGTGGCGCCGAAGCTGTACCTCGCGGTCGGTATCTCCGGAGCCATTCAGCACCTGGTTGGAATGAAGGGCGCCAAGACGATCGTGGCGATCAATCGCGACCCGGACGCGCCGATTTTCGAGATCGCGGACTATGGGATTGTGGGTGATCTGTTTGAGGTAGTGCCCGCGCTGACCGACGAAATCAAGAAGCTGCGATGATCGCGCTGGCCACGCTCATCCTGTTTCTGCCCACGTCCCACGGCGCCTACCTGGCCGCCGATTCCCGGCACGATGGGGGCGATCCGGCCGAGCGCGACCAGGCCCGCAAGATGTTCCTCTGCGGTCCGCATGGCGTGTGCGCGATTTCCGGCGCGTTGAGGGTGACCGTTCGGGATCAGACGCTGAACATCGCCGCCATTTTGAGCGACCTGTCGCAGCGCATTCCGGACGGACCGGCGCAGGAGCAAGTGCGGTTTCTGGCGACCGAGCTTTACCGGTCTATCGACGGCTACTGGCAAAAGAACATCCAGGACCAGCGTCTGGCGCAACCGTTGACCAAACTGCTGCTGGCTCCGACGGTCTCGACGATTCTTTATGCCAAGCGCGACCCGTCGGGCGAGATGTTTCTGTACCAGATCTTCTTTCCCTTCCGCCAGGCGCAACACGCGGAGGGTGGCTGGCTCCACACATTGCGCGATCCCGTGATCCAACCGGCCGATGCCGCCCGGCCACTGGCGCAGGGCAAGACCGACTGCATGAACATCCGGGCGGACGAACCTCCGGCCGTATCCACTCCCGAGGAAACGCTGAGCACGATCCGCTTTCTGTACCAGCGGACCCAGCAGTTCGACGACTTTTGCCGCGCGATCATCGGCGGACCCACCCGGATCGCCATCATCGATGCCTCGGGTACCGCCCGCTGGGCCGATGCACAGTGACTCCCCATTTCGTTTCGCAAAGCGTTGAAAACTCAGGCGGCGTAGAGGATAGGGGGCGCGTTGACGCCGCAGCAGCGCTTGTATTTTTTGCCGGAGCCGCAGGGGCAGGGGGAGTTACGGCCGACCTTTGCGAATGCGGCGGCATTTCGTTTCGCACCCTGTTGATTTGACAGGGGTTGCGGGTTTTGGTCCGGTTCCTGGACCGGTTGGGGCGGAAGGCCATTTTGTTTCGCAAAGCGTTGATATAACTGGAGATCGTGGAGGGCGCTAACGGCGTGCTCCTCTCCGAAATGGACATCATTGAGGAGTTGGAGGCGCTGGAGACGCTCGAGTTCGCGGAGGCTGGCGCGGTAGGAGCCTTCGAAGCGGAGGTAGTAGCGCTGGAAGAGGGCGACCTGTTTTTGGGTGTCGGGGTTGCCGAGTGGGTCGACGCCGCCGATAGTCTCCATAACTTGGTTTTCGAGTTTGAGGCAGCGTTGCATGTTCCAGGCGGCGTTGACGAGGCGCTGGACGGTGAGGCCCTGGAGGAAGCCGACGGGCTGGAGGGAGAAAAGGAGGTGTTCCCGGAGGGCTTCGTACTCCGGGCGGTCGGCTTCGGTGACGACCGGATGGAGGTTGGTGAGTCCGTGCTTCATGGCATTGCGCGACGACGCGGCCTTGCCATGAGCGGAGGTGGGTCCAGATTGATTCGGCATTGGGAACATCCTTTCCTGGAAATGAAAAAGGACCAGGGTGTCGCGCCCCCTTGCTTGGCGGGGCAGGACACACTGGTCCTCTCTATTTGGGAGGGTATCATGATAAGACACCGGATGTCAAGAGAAAAAGATGCGGTTAACTCGGTGTGCAACCACCGGTTGCTTTCATCAAAGAAAGAGATCGGCAGGAACGTGAAAGATCCTGGCGAGACTCTTCGCTTGTGTCTTGCTGATCGCCCGCTTGCCGCTCACAACTTCAGAGGCTATGCCGCGAGAGCCAAAAACGTCGAGCAGGTCGCGCTGGCGCAGGCCGTGCTCGTCCATCAGACTACGCAACCTGCTGTCGGGCGTTGATCCTTCGAGTGCGTAGTGGGTGTTCTCGAATGCTTCGATGAGCACAGTCAGAAGTTCGGAGTACTCCCGCTCCTCCGGGGAGAGGTCGTCATGACGTCTGTCGAGGGTCTCCAACTCTGCGATGAGGCGCTCATTCTCTTCCTCAGTACGAATGACTGCCGGCAGTTTGCGCGCCAGGAGACGGCCATAGCGCTTCGGATCTACTTCAAGCACTGAGTTTCTCATCGCTTTTTCCAGTCCTCCTTACTGTATTCCTCGTGCGTCATCACGTGGCGGATGTACACGTTGCCGGTTCGGTAGTTGATGTATGTTGCCAGGCGGTACTTGTTTCCGCCAATGTTGAACACCGTGAACTCGCCGACTGCGTCCGCGTGTGGATAGGTCTTGCGCACATCCACGAGACTTGCCCAACGCAGTCTCTTCGCGGTCCGGTACCAGTCGTCGAGGGGCGTCTCCGCGTCCCGGTGAGCGTCAGCGAACTCGCGAAGGGCCTTGCGACTGATGACGCGCACATTTGAATGCTCTCAAAAAGAGAGTATCTGCGTCAAGAGCGAGATGATGAATAGCTACATCGCCGCATTGGCCTTGGCGCCTTCTTTGATCAACTTCCTGAGCGCCTTTGCGTCGAGGTCGGCCAGGCGCTTGAAGCGGACGCAGCTTTTGCCGATGTTGGCCTTGGGCAGGGCGTCCTTGTAGCGCTCGGCGCAGTAGCCCCGCTCGTCGGAGGCGCAAACGTAGAGCGAAATGTAGTTCTTGTTGCTGGCCAGGCCGATGCGGAACCAGTCGCCTTCGCGGCCGCTTTCGTATTTGTAGTGCCAGCGCCCGTAGGCGAGCATGCCGGTATGGATGAATGGCTCCAGTTTGGGCGCAGCCTCGCGAATGAGCTTGTCGAGGGCGGCGATGTCGCTCTTGCGCGGTTCGGTCAACTGCTCGATGTAGTCGGCGGGAGTGGTGACGTTCAGGGAACCGGACATCTTCATGGAGCGCCACGATAGCACACAAGGTGGCCGGCATGCTCACGATTTCATCGAAATCTTCCAAAGGCAACCAATCCGCCAATCCAGAAGCGACGTATAGGAAGGTGTGGCCGCGACGATCCGGAGTGAATCGCGGCGATCGAAAGAAACCCTGAAAACAAGTTGGAGGATACAACGATGATTACTCGACGTGTGCGCATGCTGTTAGTAACAGCCGCGATGGCCGTGATGCCGCTGGCGGCCGAAACAGCGCAAAAGAAGACGGAGCCCGCCCGGAGTGCAGCGGCCGGAGGAACGGTGGCGACGAAATGCGAAGCCCCGGCGAAGTTGAGCCTGGTGAGTGGAAGCTTGCCGCCGGGTTGTTACGAATACACTACGGTGGACGCGGAGTGCTTCCAGGACTGCATCAATGCAGGCGGAAG
>JAEUQD010000674.1 GCA_016789925.1 Bryobacterales bacterium
AGAGAGGACGAACATCGCGCCCCCCCAGAGCTGGCCGTTACGAACCTGCCACCGCAACCGCGCCGTGCGGCCGCTGACGGTCCCCTCCATCACGCCGTCTGCAGTAGCCTGAGTGCCGTCGCCTCCGTAGAAACCCCATACGCGGTTTCCTGCGCTCTGGAGCGTGATCTGCCCCCAGTCACCCCAGGTTGTCTTCCAGCGTCCGGCAAAACCTGGTACCGCGGGAGCACCACTCGCCCCAGGCGTCGATGTCGCACCAGAGGCAGGTGTCCCGCCTCCGAGTTCCCACTGGACACGCCCTCCCGGCGGCACGCGAACAGCGGCGGCGCCCGCCTGGGCGGGAGTTAGCGTCAGGCTCCCGGCGTGTGCGACAGCCACAACCCTGCGGTGTTTTGTGGAATAGCCGACGGTGAAGTCACTCAGACCGGCGGCGTCGACCCGGCCCGCGGGTGTCTCCACTTGCCATTCCAGACCCGGCTGCTGGCCGGTCACCCGAAGGGCACCCCGGTCCACACGAAGCAATGCCTTGCCGCCGGCCTCGCCGCCGCTGGCGAGCGTTCGAGCGGCCGGCGGGTCCTTGTTCAAATCCACACCGGCGCTTCTGCAAAGAGCACCTAGTATCAACGTGAGCACGGCGAGGGTAGACCCAGCCTGCGGTCCAAGGACAGTCCCATCCTCCGGTCGGCCAAGACCGACGTCTTCGTCCTCACTCATCGTCACATACCAGATGATCGCCATCGCGTAGTACAACTGGGCGCACCTGGCGTAAAGCGTTGCTTTGGGATCGGTGCGCGAAAGAGTAAAAATGGGAACAGGTACGCCATCGGACGCGATGACGGCGCCCGGGCCGGTGGGCGGCTTCGCCGTTGGCCCGCCCGGCACCGAAGCCGGTGCGCCGGCCGGGGACGCACCGCCCGGCGGCACGTCGACATTCACAGAATCCAGGGCGAGCCAGTTCCCATTGCGCGCATAGCACACCACGGAGTGTTTACCCGCGCTCACGCCATCCAACTCCAGCTTGGGTCCTGAGCCAACCACCATCCGGGTGTCGAGTTTCCACTCCCACTGCACCGGAATACCCGGGCGCGCGTTGACTGTGGCGGCGCTGCAGCTGATGTGAGCCGGGCCTGCCGAGCAGCGCAATCCGACCACTGCAAAATCGTCGCCTTGCTGCGCGGCGTCCGTACTAGTACATAGGACCCCGAGGCATCCGGCGAGCGCCAGAGACGTGTAAGCGCAACCGATTCGCATCATATTGAGATCGCTTTCTCGTTTCCGTTTCTTCCGGGATTATGCCAAGTCGCCACACCCGTGACAAGGGTTGTTTTTGCTCCGTGCTGATGAGAAAGACCCGGTGTTGTGGACCCAAACGGTGTTCTCGAACCCATTACCTGTCCACACGTTATTGCTAGCAAGGGCCACTTCCGCGATGGCGACGGCGAACAGAGTGGCGTAGCGACAGTAGACTCTACGTCGCGAATGACCCTGTCGACGCTGGCGCACCAGAACCGATAGACGCCCGGTGCGCCTTCCTGTACAATCGGGGTCGAAAGGCAGATTATCGGCGCCGGTAGTCCGATAGCGACGGCCGCCATGGTCGGCAAGACCATCTCGCACTACGAGATCCTCGAGAAGCTTGGCGAGGGCGGGATGGGTATTGTCTACAAGGCGCGGGACACACACCTCGACCGTCCCGTCGCCCTCAAGCTACTGCCCGCGAGCCGGATGGCCGACCCCGACCGTAAGCGCCGCTTTATCCAGGAAGCCAAAGCCGCTTCGGCCCTGAACCACCCCAACATCATTACCATCTACGACACGGACCAGGCCGACGGCCTGGACTTCATCTCGATGGAGTTCGTCCCCGGCAAGACACTCGACCAGGTGATTCCGCGCAAGGGCTTGCCGCTGACTACGACTCTTCAATATGCCGTGCAAATGGCTGACGCCCTGGCCGCCGCCCACAACGCGGGAATCGTCCACCGCGACTTCAAGCCAGGTAACGTGATGGTCACCGACCAGGGCAAGGTGAAGGTGCTGGACTTCGGCTTGGCCAAGCTCACCGAGGCCGCCCCGTTGGGTCCGGATGCCGAGACACGGACCTTGCAACCCGCGACCGAGGACGGGGCGATCGTGGGAACCGTCGCTTACATGTCACCCGAGCAGGCGCAAGGTAAGCACATCGACGCACGTTCGGACATCTTCAGTTTCGGCTCAGTGCTCTACGAGATGGTCGCCGGGCGCCGGGCTTTCCAGGGCGACTCGAAGATCGCGACCCTGGCGGCAATTATCGAGCGAGATCCAGCGCCACTCCCAACGGGCGTCCCACACGACGTCGACAAACTGATCAGCCGCTGTTTGCGCAAGGACCCTGCCCGCCGCATGCAAACGATGGCGGACCTCAGAGTTGCCGTGGAGGAACTGAAAGAAAATTCCGAGCCCGGCAGAAGTATGTCCCTGGTGCTACCTCGTACTCGGCATGCGCGATCAGGGGCACCCTGGATGCTTGCTCTCGTGTTACTGGCCGTCGCGGCGGCGGCCCTTTGGATCGGCATGTTTTCACGGCCTCCACTTCCCAAAGCGATGGTAGCCACGCCACTTACCAGCTATCCCGGTCTGGAGGGCTTTCCGACCATTTCCCCCGACGGTACGCAGATCGCGTTTTCCTGGAATGGCGAGCAGCAGGATAACTTCGACATCTATGTGCAAGTGGTTGGTTCGGGAGGCTCGCTGCGCCGCACTACAGATCCGTCCCTTGATTTCAGCCCTGCTTGGTCGCCAGACGGCCGCTACCTGGCGTACCTTCGCTCACGGCCGAATGGCATGGCTCTCATGCTGGCGCCGCCGCTTGCCGGACCGGAACGGATGGTCGCGGAACTGGATTTCCCGATGCCACTTCCCGCATCGGCATGGGGATCACTGCTGGCCTGGACGCCCGATGGGAAGTGGGTGGCTTATCCTGACCGGTCCGCGCCGTTACAAGAACCCGCCGTCTTTATTCTCTCAGTCGAAACCGGAGAACGACGCAGGTTGACAGCCCCCCCACCCAATACTCGAGACCTTTGGCCATCCTTTTCGCCCCGCGGCGATATCTTGGCATTTGTGCGTTGGTCCGTAACCCACGTCGGCGAAGTCTATCTGCTGGCTCTCACCGACGAAATGATGCCTCAGCGGCCTCCCGAACAGTTGACGTTTGAGAGCCGTGTTACGGTTACACCAGCGTGGAGCGCCGACGGCCGCGATCTTCTCTATTCCACCGGCAGCATGAGGAGTCGCGCGCTCCGCAGAGTCTCTGCGACCAATCGCGTTCGGCCCGCCGAAACCCTTGCCTTACTCGGCGAGATTGTGGACGCGCCCGTGCTTTCCGTCGCACGACGCCGCCTGGTCTTTCGGCAAGCGTCCGTTGACGAGAATATCTGGCGGATCGAATCTGGTGGCCCACCGTCCCGTCACCCTGTTTCTTCGTCCCGTAACGAGCAGGTCCCACAGTTTTCCCCGGACGGGAAGCGGATCGTCTTCACCTCGGACCGTTCCGGAAGGCTCGCAGTCTGGGTGAGCAATCGGGACGGTTCCAGTCCCCAGCAGCTAACCTCCCTGAACGCCACGATGACGGGTTGTCCGCGCTGGTCCCCCGATGGCAAATGGATTGTCTTCGACTCCAATGCCGAGGGGCAGTACGAAGTCTACTCGATCTCTTCGAATGGCGGCAGTCCAAGACGCTTGACTAACAACAGCGCCAACGATGCCGTGGCGAGTTTCTCCCGCGACGGAAAGTGGATCTACTTCATGTCCAACCGGACCGGGGCACCACAGATTTGGAAGATGCCCTTTGCAGGCGGCGACGCAGTGCAAGTGACCGCCCACGGCGGCTATGTGGCCCTGGAATCCCATGATGGCAAGACGCTGTACTACTCTCAAGCCGCTGGAACATCTAGTCTCTGGAAGATTCCTCTCGAAGGGGGCGAGGAGATCCAAATGTTCGATGGAATCACCTTCTTGAACTTTACCGTCATGCCCAACGGAATTTTCTTAATTGCGCCGGGCAATGACACAAATCAACGATCCATCGAGTTTTTCGACTTCGGCACAAGAAAGATGAAGACTTTGGCAGCTATCGGCCGGCCAATCACGAATGGCCTTTCGGTATCTCCTGACGGCCGCACAATCCTATACGCCCAGCAGGATCAGCTCACCAGCGACCTGATGCTCGTCGAGAACTTCCGATAGCCGTCTACTTGCCCATCTTCTTCGCTTTGTACTCTTCGTATTCCTTCAACAAGGCAGGATCCTTCGGTCGTGGATACAGGTCCGAACTCTTATACCGCCCGGAGAGGAACTTCGCCTTGGTCCATTCGTCGTGGATGTGCGTTTCTTCCGCCCGGTCCACGATTTCCTTGGCGAACTGCGGCGGGATGAAATAGATCCCCGTTCGGTCGCCGAACACGATATCGCCCGGCAGCACCGTCGCCTTGCCAATGTTCACCGGAACGTTGTAGCCCGTCAGCGTCACTTCCGCGATGGCCGATGGCGTCGCGTGCCGGTAGTAGACGCCCATGTCGATCGGGTGAATCCCTTCCAGATCACGGATGGCGCCGTCCACCACCAGCCCTCCGTTCACGGTCGCCGACTTGATCGACGTCGCCAGATTGTCGCCCACCACGGAACCGCCTTCCTCCTTTCCGAACATGTCCACCACCATCACATCGCCCGGCTGCAACTGGTCGATCACCCATTGGTGGGCTGCGCCCCGGTGCGACATCCGCTTCAGGTCCTGCAATAACAGGTCGTTCAAGTCGGGCCGCAGCGGCATGAACATCGCGGTCACCGCCCGCCCCACCAGCTTCTTCTCCGGATGGAGAATCTGCCAGCCGCCTTCATACTGGTTGCGGTAGCCCTTCGCGGGAAGGATGCCCCACACCTCTTCCACCGTGAGCCCGCGCACCTTCTCCAGCATTTCATCCGGGACCTTTGGACGGCCATTCTCGAAGCGCGGATAAGGATTCGCGGCCGTCAGTTCCAGTAACTGCTCCTTCGTGATCTTGAAGATCTGTGCCGGCGCCGCCAGCGCGGCTGCAATGAGAACGAGAGTAAGCTTATAAACCATGTTTGGTCAGCACCTTCCTGGGGATTTCAAACCCCATGCCCGGTTGAGTGGGTGGGGTGTAATGGCCATTTTCGAATGGCGCGGTGAATAACTCCATCAATTCATTGCCGGGTTCGCCCGTGCCGAAACTCTCGGCCATTGGGCAGTTACCAGACGAGGCAACCAGTTGCATGCCGAACACGCTGCCTCCCCGGTGCGGCAGCAGCGGCACGTTCTGCGCGCTGGCCAGCGCGTCAATTCGACGCCCCGCGGTAAGGCCGCCTGTCCATGTCAGATCGGGCTGGAGGAAATGCGACGCGCGATGCCGCAATAACAGATCGAAGCCATAATGCGTGAACTCATGCTCGCCGCTGGCAATCCGCGTCGACTTCACTTCCTGGCACAGACGCTCATAGCCGCGCAGATCGTCCGGCAGCAGCGGTTCCTCGATAAAATGCAGATCCAGTCCCGCCAAACGTTCGGCCATCTCGATCGTATAGGCGACGTCCCAGCGGCACAGCACATCGATCATCAGCAACGGGTCCGGACCGATCTTGCCCCGCACCGTCTTCAACTGCGTCCGGATCTTGCGCTTCCCTTCCTCGCCGTCGGCCGGTCCGAAATTGACCGGCTGCTTGAACGCCGTAAACCCCAGCTTCAACCCCAGTTCGACGTCGGGTCCCGTGAAATACGCGCGAACCCGAGTGTTAGCCTTGCCCCCCAACATCTGCCAGCACGGCTTGCCCGCATGCTTGCCGGCGATGTCCCACAGCGCGAGGTCAATCCCACTCAGCGCCATGATCGCCACGCCCTTCCGCCCGTAGAACGACGTGGATGAGAAGATCTGGTCCCAAAGCAACTCGACGTGGAGAGCATTCGCCCCCACCAGCAGGTCCTTCAGGTGATTCTCGATGATGTAGCAGGCGGCGCCCCCGCCCCCACCCAAACCGAACCCGGTGATCCCCTCGGCGGTCTCGATCTTCACCAGAATCGACCCGGCAAGCTGCGAAAACGGGCCGAACCAGCGGTAGCGCGCCGGGTCTTCATCGGATGTGAACTGCGCGGTGCCGAACCGCGACGGATGGAGCAGCCGGAATGGCACAGCCTTGACCGACGTAATGCGCAGGGCCCCGGAGGCAGGCGCGAGCAACGACGATTGAAGGAGAGCGCGCCGCGTCATGCGAAGGAACATGCTATCACGGCGGACCGGCGCTTTACTTCTCCGTGAGGGCCACCACCCCCGGCAGCGCGATCCCCGCCAGAAACTCCAGCGACGCCCCGCCGCCCGTCGACACGTGCGAAATCTTGCTCGTCAATCCAGCCGCCTTGATCGCCTTCTCGGAATCGCCGCCACCGACGATCGACGTCGCGCCCGACGAGGCCACTGCGTTGGCCAGCGCCACGGTTCCCTGATCGAACGGCGGCATCTCGAACACGCCCATCGGGCCGTTCCAGATCACCGTCTTCGCCTTGGCCACCGACGCCGAGTAGAGTTCGATCGTCTTCGGACCGATGTCGAGTCCCATCGTCCCGTCGGGAATGGTTTCCACCACCTGAAACTCTGCGCCGGCTTTGAACTCTGCCGCCACCACGTGGTCCACCGGGAGACGAAGCTTGGCCCCGCCTTCCTCCAGAAGCTGCCTGGCGAGGTCCACCTTATCGGCTTCCACCAGGCTGGTTCCCGTGGGCTGGTTGAGTGCCTTCAGAAACGTGTAGGCCATCGCCCCGCCGATCAGCAGTTCATCCACCACCTTCAGCAGGTTCTGAATGACTTCGATCTTGTCGGAAACCTTCGCCCCGCCCAGAATGGCGACGCAAGGGCGCGGCGGATTGGTCGTGGCCAGTGTCAGATACTCGAGTTCTTTCTCCATCAGCAGCCCGGCCGCCGCCTGCGGCATGAACTGGATCATGCCTTCGGTGGAGGCATGCGCCCGGTGCGCCGAACCAAACGCGTCGTTCACGTAGATATCGCCGAGTTTGGCTAATTGCTGGGAAAAGCCCGCATCGTTCTTTTCCTCCTCGGGATGAAAGCGCAGGTTCTCCAGCAGCAGCACCTCGCCGGGAGCAGGCAGCATCGCCTCCACGTCGGGACCGATGCAATCGGGAGCCATCTTGACGGGTTTGCCCAAAAGTTCCTGCAGCCGGACGGCAACGGGCTTCAGGCTCATCTCGGGATTGACTTTGCCTTTGGGCCGGCCCAGGTGACTGGCCAAAACAAGGCCGGCGCCGCGTTCGAGAGCGTATTGAATGGAAGGAAGTGAAGCTTTAATGCGTTTATCGGAGGTGATTTCCTGACCTCCGGATGCCAGCGGGACATTGAAGTCGACGCGCATGAACACGCGTTTGCCGCTGAGGTCCAGGTCGCGAATCGAAAGTTTAGCCATTACCTCCAGTTTAGTGCTTGGGCACAAACTGGCGGAGGTAGCTATGGCACTGGGTGAGCGACGCCTGGCGCGTCGCCAGCGAGCCTTCGTAGGCGCGATCTTCCACTTCGACGCACACGGGACCCGAGTAACCGCAATCGGTCAGCACCGAGAAGAACTTACCCCAATTCACCTCGCCAAAGCCTGGGAGTTTCGGCGTGTGGTACTGGAGTGGATGCGCGAGGATACCCACCTCGTTCAACTTGTCCCGGTCAAGCCGGGCATCTTTGAGGTGAATGTGATGCAGGCGTGAGGAAAACTCGCGTAGAGGGCGGAGATAGTCCATCTGCTGCCACACCATGTGCGACGGGTCGTAGTTGAGGCCGAAGTTCTTACTCGGAATGGCCTCGAACATCCGCCGCCAGATGGCCGGCGTGGTGCCGAGGTTCTTGCCGCCCGGCCATTCGTCGGCGGTGAACAACATCGGGCAGTTCTCGATCCCGATGTTGACCCCATGATCCTCGGCAAAGGCGATCAGCGGCTTCCATGTAGATAGGAAACGCGGCCAGTTGTCCTCCACCGATCGGGTCCAGTCGCGGCCGATGAACGTGTTCACCACCGGCAGGTTCAGCTTGCGTGCCGCGAGAATCACCTTGCGGATGTGATCGGTGTAGGTCTGGGCCTCGGCGGGATCGGGTGCGAGCGGATTGGGGTAGTAGCCCAGCCCCGAGATCTTTACGTGACGCGCGGCGCACAAATCCAGCACTTGGGCAGCTTCGAACGAGTTGACGTCGATGTGCGTGACGCCAGCGTAGCGCCGTTCGGCCTTCCCGACGGGCCAGCACATGATTTCCACACACTCGTAGCCGGACTGCTGGGCGAACGTGAGTACCTCGTCCAACGACAGGTCGGGCAGGATCGCGGAGACAAAACCTAGTTCAAGCATGATTTCGGGAAAAGGTTACCACGCCAGGGCGTAGGCATCGGCACGCGGGTCGGCGGCGGCGTGCAGGATGTTCGCGCTGTCGACGAGGATGGCTGCGTTCAGCCCCAGCGACCACGGTCCGTTGACCTTCAGCTTGTGCCCTCGCGTACGCAGTTCGTTCCGCACCTCTTCCGGGATACGGTCTTCCACGGTGGCTTCGCCGCGGTACATTCGATGGGGCCAGTAGGACATCGGGAAACTGCGCGTAGAGTAGCGCGGCGCCTCAATCGCCTGCTGCGGGTTCATTCCGAATTCCAGGATGTTGAGCAGCGTCTGCATGGTGCGCATGCACTGGTCGTCGCCGCCCGGGCTCCCGGTCACCAGCCACGGCATGCCGTCCTTAAGCACGAGCGTGGATTGCAGCGTGGACCGCGGACGCTTGCCCGGAGCCAGCGCATTGGGATGACCCGGAACCAGTGAAAAATAATCGCCGCGGCAGTTGAACGAAAAGCCCAGATTCCCCATCACGACGTTGGTACCAAAGCCGGAGTGCAGCGACGGCGTGAAGCT
>JAEUQD010000748.1 GCA_016789925.1 Bryobacterales bacterium
ATGATCGTGACCAACTTGTTCTCCGGATCAGCCCAGGCGACCGTGCCGGTGGCTCCGGAGTGCCCAAAGGTGCGCGGCGAAACGAGGTCACCGAAGTAGGCCCAAACAGGCGAGATTGCGAGACCCCAGCCGAAGCCCCACGGCTTGCCGATATGCGTGTTCTGGTCGCGTGTCATTGCGTCGACCGTGGTCGGCGAGAAGAGCGTGCGCCCGGCGTACTGCCCACCGTTGAGAAACGCCTGGAGCAGGATGGCCAGGTCGGTGGTGGTGGAGTGCATTCCACCCCACGGATGGCCCATGTCGCGCCAGTACGGAGAGTTCGCTCCAAACCGGTCGTTATCCGGCCCGGTACCGGTCTGGGCCCAGGCCGTGTCCTCCAGGCGGCGGTTCCCCATCCCGAGGAAGCTGTTGTTCATCCCCAGGACTTGGAAGATATTCTGCTGGAAGAAGTCGCGGAGACGCATTTTGGACAGCCGCTCGACGATCTCGCCCGTCAGCAGCGTACCCATGCTCTGATACCGGAAATCGGTGCCCGGCGGATAGAGCAGCGGCGTCGTGAAGGTGTGCTTCACAAATTCACTCAAGGGAGCGTGCGCGCGCCGCAGTTCGGTGTTCTCGGGCAGCATGTCGGGCAGGCCGGAGGTATGAGCCAGCAGATCGCGCACGCGAATCGATTCGCGCCGCGGGTCGCCCTTGAGCTCAGGCAGGTACAGGTAAGCGGGGTCGGCCGTGGACACGAGACCGCGCTCCACAAGCAGCATCAATGCGCAGACAGTGACCGGCTTGGTGATGGAAGCCAGCAGATACACCGTGTCGGGCCGTGTAGCCGGAGCGCTGCCCTGCAAACCAGTACGGCCATAGCCGCGGTGCAGCACGATGCGCTCGTTCCGCGCCACCAGGATAGAGGCGGAAAGCACGCGACCCGCGTCCGTCTCGGCTTTCAACAAGCCGGCCGCGCGATCCAAACGCTCCACCGACATTCCGACCGTGGAAGGCTCGGCGGGACGCAATTGCGCGAAAGCGGTCACCGCCGTGAGTACGACGACTAGCAGTTTCATTGGATCACCACATCCCATACCTTGGCCCGCCGCGAGCTTCCGCGCGGGCCGGTGACATCAAGGATAACGATATATTCGCCCGGCTTGTCGTACTGGTGCATCGGATGGCGTCCCGTCGATGTTTGGCCGTCACCGAAATCCCAGCGCCACGAAGTGACGTCGCCCACCGATTCGTCACGGAACGAAACCAGGCGCCGGCTCATATCCACCACTTGAAAGCTCCAGTTGGCGTCGATCGGACTGCGCAGGTTCGCCTCGATCGGCATCAAACGAAAAGCCACCAGGTCCGACGCATTCCCGTACATGGTCGTCTTGTGCGAGATGTTCCAGAAGCCGTTATACTTGCTCGCGGTTTCATCGTCGTAATCGAGAATGGCCCACGACATCCCGATCTGCCGGTTCTCGATCAGCTTGGATTCGATGGCTCCGGCGGGACCTTCGTAGGGCGCGTAGTCGAACGGCGTAATCCAGAACTCGAGCGTCAGGCGTCCGGCTTCGCCTGGTTTGAAGTTGTAGTCGTAGGCGGCGTTGGCATAGGGAAGGTCCTTGATCCACGGCTGGCAGCCCCAAACCATCGTCCAGTCTTTCCCTTTCGCGGGCGTGAAGATGTGATAGTTCTGCGCGTGTACGCCGTGGAACCGGTAATGCGCCTCGTTCTTGTCGAGGCCGGCATACGGGTGCATCTGCTTGATGAACGGACCGCCGGAGAGGTCGCCGTCCACCACCAGCTCAAAGATGTCGTTGTGAAGGTCCGGGCGGTTGAAGTCCCAGTAGTTGTCGCTGGCTTCGTAGAGAAAGTACAGGCGGTTCATTCCCTTCACCCAGCCAACTTTCACACGTACGTCGAGGTCCTTGGGGTCGGGCGGGGACTTGAGCCCGTTGACGGTCTCCTTCAGTTCCTTCGAGCCCACAACGTAGGACTCGGGCACGATCGACCAGTCGTCGGCCTTGCCGTCGATCCGCGGAATCTGGTTGGCGGGGAATTGGAAGATCTTGAACTCGACGCCGGGGCGCTCAAGGGCGAAGGCGGAAAGGGAAAGCAGAAGCAGGACGGCGCGCATTCCTAGGAGTGTATCGCGAGCTTACTTCGATAATTCGCGCTTCAGCTCGGCAGTGTGGTTGCGCACCGACATCAACTCGTAGTCTTCGATGGGCGCGGGTCGTCCGTTGATGGTCTTGCGCGACTCGCTCAACTGTCCGATGGAATCGTAGGCGAAGGCGCGCTCAGTGATTTCGGCCGACATGCCCAGCCCGCCCATTCCACTGCGTTCGGCGCGTTCGACGTAGAGGAACAGGGCCCGGTTATTGAAGTAGTAGCGGATGCGTGACGAGCCGTATTCGCCCAGGTGGAGAAGCTCCTCGATGTGCCTCAACTCACCTGCGTCGAAGAACGCGGTGTACCGTGACGTTGCCTCGCCCACCGTGAAGACGCCGCGGCGCGACTCGAAAGTGGGGAGTCGCCGGTCGAGCTCCGCGGCCACTTTCTCAACAGTCGCCAGCGACCGGTCCGCAATCCGTATCCGCTGCGGCCGCCGCATGTCGCCGCAGCCGCACAGTAACAGCACAGTCAATGCAAATGTCGGCAGGGACCGAAGCAACAACCTCCAGGATAGCCCTAGAATAAATGAGGGCCCTCCTGTATGCTTCGCCACCTGCCATTGATCTTCAAGAACAGTGTGCGTAACCGGCGGCGCAGCCTCCTGACGATCCTCTCCATCGCGGCTTCATTGTGCCTGTTGGGGGTGCTGGCCGCGATCTATTTTGTGTTTTATCATTCCGAGCCAACCGCGGACCAGGCTTTGCGGCTCATTGTGCGCAACCGCATTTCACTGGCTAACCCGCTGCCTATCTCCTACATGGCGCAGATCAAGCAGGTCGCCGGAGTCCGCGAAGCGATGATCTTCCAGTGGTTTGGTGGGACTTACAAAGACAACCGCGATACCGCGAATTTCTTTGCGCGTTTCGGGGTGGAAGGCGAAAAGCTGACCACAGTCTACCCGGAGTACCGTCTGCCCGCGGAAGAACGGCAGGCCTTCCTCCGCGAGCGGACCGCTTGTCTCGTAGGCCGGAAGACCGCAACGCGCCTCGGCTTCAAAGTGGGCGACAAGATCCAACTGAAAGGCGATATTTTCCCGGTCAATCTCGACCTGACCGTGCGCGGCATCTACGACTCGGAAAAGGACAATGAGAATCTCCTGTTCCATTTCGAATACTTGAACGAGGCCATCCCTAAGGGGCGGCGCGATCAGGTGGCCAACTTCGTGATCCGCATGGAACGGCCCGAGGATGCCGCCTCCATCGCCAAACAAGTGGACGATCTGTTCCGCAACGCCACCAACCAGACGAAGACCGAAACGGAGCAGGCGTTCACACTGAGCTTTCTGGCGTTCCTGGGCAACGTCAAGGCGTTCCTGTTTGCAATTTGCGGGGCGGTGACGTTCACGATTCTGCTGGTGAGCGGCAACACCATGGCCATGTCGGTGCGCGAACGCGTGCGCGAGGTCGGCATTCTAAAGACGTTGGGGTTCACGCCGGGTACGATTCTGTTCTTACTGGTCGGCGAAGCGGTGGCCATTGCACTGGCGGGCGGCGCACTGGGGCTGTTGTTGGCCTATGGCATTTGC
>JAEUQD010000767.1 GCA_016789925.1 Bryobacterales bacterium
CCCGTCTGCCGGGACCTCCTCGCTGCCGAACAGCGCTACGTTGCGGGGAATCGCGGCAACTGAAGGGGCACAAGCCGCCACCAGAGCGGTCGTCAGCAAATCACGCCGGCTGAGGGTCATTGGGAATCATCATACTCTGCCTTACGCCCCGGAAAGTTTGAGAAAAGAAGTGCCGAACTTGCACATCCGACCAGAGGAGAAACGAATGGAATCCCGAGCGTACGAACTGTATCGCAAAGCGGTTACGAAAGGAGACGGTGTCGCTGGCACTGATCCGGACTCCGTCGAGGCGGCCCGCCTGGCGATCGAATGCCAACTCGAAATGCTGATCGAGGACGATCTCGCGCTAGGATTGGAAGAGGAAGTCACCTGAAGCAATCGGGTCCGGCGTGGTCCTTGGATTGCTCCCCGGGCTCTGCCGATGAAATATGCTTCTTTACTGGCACTCGCCGGAATACTGGCCGCCCAGGATCCGCGGTTTGAGGTCCAATCCCGCGTTGTACTAGTGCCCGCTGCGGTTTCCGACCGCAAAGGGAAGATACTCGAAGGGCTGCAATCCAGCGACTTTTCGGTGCTCGACAACGCGCGTCCACAAAAGGCGGTTGTGGACTCCTTCGCCACAGGTGTGGCGCCGATTGCACTCGTGGTGGCCGTCCAGGCCTCGGGCATTTCCGAACCCGCCCTCGCCAAGATCAGGAAGGTGGGGGCGATGATCCAGCCGCTCATCACGGGGGACCGCGGCTGCGGCGCGCTGCTCCAATTCTCCGAGCGCGTGCAGTGGCTCCAGGAATGCACGAAAGACGGAGCGGCCCTGAGCGATGCCTTCGATCGCCTGAGCACGGGCGATCATAAGACCGCCCGCATGATCGACGCCGTGCGCGAAGCCGTCGACAAGCTGAAGAATGGGACCAACTTCCGCCGCGTCATTCTGCTGATTTCCGAATCGCGCGACCGCGGCAGCCAAACCGACCTGGAAGCGGCGGTTGTCGCGGCCAATGCCGCCGACGTGACGGTGTATGCGCTCACCTATTCGGCGTTCAGGATGGGCTGGGCGACCAAGGGGGCCAGCCGCGATGAGGAGGAAAGCTCTTCCATTTATGCCCCTGGCAATCCGCCGCCCACGCCGGACCGTTACCCCCGGCCCACTCCCACCGAACAGCGAGTAGATATCCTCGGCGGCATCAAAGAGGCCACGCGCCTGGCCAACGACAGAGTCACCGAAGAACTCGCCACCAGCACCGGGGGCTTCGTCTTTTCCTTCACCAAGCAGAAGGGGTTGGAAGATTCCATCCAGAAGCTTGGGACCGAACTCCAAACCCAGTACGTGCTCAGCTTCCGCCCCGAGGCCGCTACGGTCGGATTCCACAAACTCGAAGTGCGTGTGCGAGGCCACAAGAACATCCAAGTCCGCTCGCGCCCCGGCTATTGGATTACGGAAGGGCCTTAGGGTCGTTCCCGTCGCCCTCGCGCCGGCGGAGCCTGACCGGTGAAATGGGCCTCCTGGCCTGTCTTCTTTCGTCGTACCAGGGGTTTTCAGTTCACTGATCCCCGCGTCCCGGCTCCCTGTTTGAAGGCTTCCGGCTTCCCCCGATCTTCATTTCTTTGTTCTGCATTCCGGCTTCCCGTTACTGAGCCACGCGCGTCAGGGCCTGTGAAAAAACCCTTGAGCGCCCCAAACAATTCACTTTTTCAATCGAAGGCCGCAAAACAAAGGGCGTGCTTTGCGTCTTTGCGTCTTGGCGAGAGACAAAGAATAGCTGCTGTGAACGAAAACGCCGTCGGTAGAGACAAGCCCGCCAGGCTTGAACCGCTACCCCTCCCTGTCAGATTTTAAAAGGGCTTGGCGAGGTTTTTTCACAAACCCGTCAGCAAGTGGTCGTAGGATAGGCCTCCTGGCCTGTCTTCTTTCGTGGTACAAAGGCGACACGGCGGTGGCCAAATGCCGGCGCCCGGCGGCGGGAATCGAGGACCACCTACTTCGTTCTCGACATCGACGGCTTCAACCTCTACTACGGTTGCCTGAAACGGACCCCGTACTAGTGGCTGTACCTTGCGAAACTGAGTGCGCGCATGTTGCCCAACGACGACATCCGCCACATCGGCTACTACCGCCCGTGTGAGTGCGCGCCCCCACAATCCATCCGCGCCGGCTGACGGGCCAGGCCTACCTCCGCGCGCTGCGGACCGTTCCCAATTTGTCAATCACCTATGGTCACTTCCTGACGCACTCCGTTTCCATGACGCTCTCCGGCACTACTCCACCCCAGCGCGTTTGGGTGGATAAGACAGACGAGAAAGGCTCGGATGTGAATCTGGGCGTCCATCTGGTGAGAGATGCATTCAAGAACGTGTTTGAGGTCGCTGTCCTGGTCACCAATGATTCCGATTGGGCGGAACCAATGCGAATCGTGCGCGAATTGGGCTACCCCGTGGGCATCTTGAACCCACACCAGCATCACAGCGCAGTCCTGAAGCAGTGCGCGTGTTCCTCAAAGGAGGGGATCGTCGGTGGGATCGGGGGAGCGCTGAACGCAACGGCAACGCGCCGACATCCTCTGCAAGGTTTCATTGAGTCCGTCCGCCGAGATCGGGCAGGTGGCGGCCATACGGATTACAATGAAGGCGAGATGCGCAAGCTGGAGGCTGTCTACGAAGGCGGTGTGTTGCGGCCCACGGAGAAATTGCCGCTGGAGGAGCATCAGCTTGTCAGCGTCGTCATCCTCGACGCCGAAGCCGACGAAGAAACGGTTGAGTTTGAGTCGCCTGAGTCCTTCCAGGCGCTCGCCGACCATAGCATCAGCCGGGAAGCGGTGCGGGCCGCCCTGGCCACGATTCCGGGTTCTTTGGACGGCGATTTCGCCGCCGAACGGAACGAACGGTAGGTGCCGGGATACTTCATCGACACCAGCGCGCTGGCTAAGCTGTATCACCTGGAGATTGGCAGCGGCAAGATGGAGACATTGGCGGAAACCCTCGACGCCCGGCTGATCGTTTCGCAACTCAGTCTGATTGAGATTCAGTCCGTTTTCGCCACGAAGGTCAGGACGGGCGCGATTGATCGGATCGCCTTGGACCAACTGCGTGGTCTGTTTTTCGCTGATCTCGCCGGAGGGCGATTCCAGGTGGTTTTGGTGTCTCGCCGGTACTTTCGGAGCGCCGAACGACTGATCCGGGCGCACGCCGTGAAACAGTCCTTGCGAACCCTCGATGCCCTGCAGCTCGCAGTTGCCCTGGAATTGCATCGGCGCGGGACAGTGTCTGCGTTGGTTGCGTCCGACAAGAACCTGTGCGACGTGGCGGTCTTGGATGGGCTGACCGTGATCAACCCCATTCAAACGCCTTAAGATCAGCCGGATTGATCCCTGTCGGAGACACAGGTCGCCGAAGACCTTGAACCCTTTGGAATCGGGGTGTCACCCTAGCCGGTGGTTAGGTTAGGCGGTGAGGGCGCGGAGGCGGCGATCGGCGGTTTGTTCGAGGCGGTCGATCCAGGAGTCGTGGCCGCAAGGGAGTCCGTTGGTGAGGGATTTCTCGAGGCGGATCTGTTGTTCGCGGAGACTCAGTGTGAGATGGCCCGTTTCTTTTCTTGGGGTATTGGCACCGTGACAGAGGGGTGCGTTCTGTCTGTCGCCCAGACCCGTCGCCCAGACCCCTCGTCTACTCCCCGGCGGCTGCCCTGACCGACCCGTTCAGTACCTCCGGTAGCTTCGGTCAAACCCGCAACCTCACCGAACTCCGCCACACCACCCTCAACCTCGCTCACACATTCACCTACGGCTACGGCTCGGAGCTCGCCTCCGCCACCAACCCCCACGGCGGAACGCTATCCTGGACCCATGTCACCCACATCTTCGCCAACAGTCGTGGCATCCGCGAAATCGGCGCCCGCACCGGACCCGCCGGCACCCACCAGTTCGTCCGCGACGCGAGCGACAGCGGCCGTCCGTTCCACCCCTACACCAAGCTCATGGACCCCGACGGCCAGACCGACCGCTATTACCGTTTCGATAACACCTCCACAAACCAGCCACACTACGGCTATATCTCCCAGATCGAGCATACCCAACGCGCCACGGGTGCCGTCCGCCTCCGCGAAGCATTCACCTGGGCGCAGGACACCCTAACCCCTCAACCGCGCTCCTACGTCGGCACGGCCACCACCACTTACGACCCAGCCGGAA
>JAEUQD010000116.1 GCA_016789925.1 Bryobacterales bacterium
CGGGGCCTTCACAACAGGTGCGGCAGCCCTGCCTGTAATCTCGCCCCGGGAGCGAAATGGCCGGGAAGTGAAGCCGCTACGCCCCTCTTCCACTCGAATCACCACGCCCGCCGGCACGTCTCGAATCTCTTGCGTCGACCCGCTGGGCCAGTCGATTCGCACTACCGGGAGCGTCCGCTCCGTTCCAAGACCGAAGTGGACAATACGCGAATGCTGCGACAGAAAGCCCGATCCGGCGCGAACCTCCTTCGTGCGGACGCGTCCGCCCAGGTCGAACGTGATCCGCGCCCCGATTCCGTCCCGGTTGCTGCGCCGCCCCACCAGGTCGAATCCGACGGAATTCCCGCCGGAAGTGTTCTCCATCACTCGAACCTGCGGGCCGGTCCGGTTCTTCAGAATCACATCCAGGTCGCCGTCATGATCCATGTCCAGCATCGCGAACGATCGGCCATCGTCTTTGAAGTCGAGTCCCGAAGGTACGGAAAAGTCGGCAAATTGCCCCGATCCCGAGTTCCTGTAGAACCGGTTGGATTCCTTGCCGTGCACTGAGAATCCCGATTCATTCATCAGATTCTGAAAGCGTCGCCAACCGTCCGCGTACGCTCCGGACTGGACCGCCGCCAGCGGCGAAGTGCCCATGACATCGGTCCAGTGCAGCGTCTCCAGATCATCCGCGCGGTCGTTCGTAATGTGCCCGTTGAGGATCAGGATGTCTTCCCAACCGTCGTTGTCCGCATCGAGAAAATCGCTACCCCAGGCCCATCCTCCGTTGGCGGCGTCCTTTTGCCCTGCGGGCTCTTCGAAGGTTCCATCGCCACGGTTCCGAAACAGCGAGTTCCCACGCGCAAAGCGGCGCATCCAGTCGCGAGCCTCCTCCGGCGCAGCCGCTTGAAATTCCGGTGACCGCATGATTCGCTGCCCGGCGGCGCTCCAGATGTTTGAGACATATAAGTCCTGCCAGCCATCGTTGTCGATGTCGCCCCAGGCGGCGCTCATCCCCGGCCCAATATCCTCTACGCCCGCCGCGGCGGCAACGTCGGTGAACGTACCGTTCCCGTTGTTCCGGTACAGATTGTTCCGCCCGAAGTCATTGGCGACATACAGGTCGGGGTTGCCGTCACGGTCGTAGTCGCTCCACGAGGCCGCGAAGCTCCAACGCGCGTTATTCACCGACAGGCCCGCCTTGCGCGTGACATCGCTAAAGGTTCCGTCGCCATTGTTTCGAAACAGGTGATTCGGGGGTCCGTTATTGGCGTCGTAGTAAGGAGTGGGTTGGTGCAGATACTTGGCCATCCCGCCGCCGCTCCGGCTGTAGACACACACGTACAAGTCGAGGAAACCGTCCCGATCGTAGTCGGCGAGAGCGGGCATCGTTATCGTTCCCCGATCCTCTGGCGCGATCTCAAACTGCGCCCGCTTCGACCGCGAAAAATGCCCGCGTCCGTCGTTGTCGAACAGCAGGACTTGGCCCACGGTCACCACAAACAGGTCCCGGTCACCGTCGTTGTCATAATCGGCAAACAGAACGGCCGCCGTGGCATCGAGCATCAACAGGCCTGCCGCCTTGGTGACGTCTTCAAACGTTCCGTCCCCCTTGTTCCGAAACAGCCGGCCAGGGAGTCCGCCCGGTTGGCACACAAAGAAGTCGTCCCACCCGTCTCCGTCGTAATCGCCCACGGCCACACCGTTCAATCCGTACAGGTCGATCCCCGAGATGCTATCCAGGTGCTCGGCCCACTCCCCGATCCCCCGGCTATATTGCGCGGAAGCGTCGGCGTTCCCTCCCAGCGCGGACACTGTCACATCGCGAAAAAGACCGACAATCAAAACGAGTAGAATCACGGCATCATCGGCCCGCGGCCCGATAGTGACGTTCAATCTCCGCCGCCGGCAACGCACGGGGATAAACCGCCACCTCGTCGATCTTGCCTTCGAAATTGAACTTCCCGTCCGCGTGGCCGCCGACAATCAGCTTCCCGGCGTTTCCACCGGCTGCGTTCGTCTCCAGGTCCGGTCGCGCGGCGCCGTTCAAATGAACCCGCACCCGGTTCCCTTCTCGCACAAACGCCACGTGGTTCCACGTCTTGATCGCGACCGAAGCCTCGCCCTGCGACTCGCCGAACCGCAACTTGCCTGAGACGATAGACAGTGCATCGCCCCCCGTGGAAAACAACCACCCGTCCACCGCCCTGGCATCCGCCGGAAGGCCGTTCCAGAACCACATCTCGACAGAGTAGTCTTTACCCGGCTTCACTTCGCTCACCAAACGCCCGCCCGCAAAGTGAACAGCCCGATTCAACTGCGGCCCGGAAAAGTTCGCTGACTCGGGCCCTTCCACGTAGAACGCGATTCCGTCCTCGTAGGTGGCTCGATGCTTTCCGGTCGCGTCCGCGGCGTGAGGTCCGGCAAACTCGGTGAACCGCCAGTAAGCCGACGGACGGGAATCGAGCACCGTCCGGGCATACACGCCGTGCGTCTCAACCAGTTCACGCCGCTTGCGCCCCGACACCTTTTCCAGCAACTGGAGAATCGCTTCCGTGATCTTCGGTTCCGCCCCCACTTCCAGCCCGGCGCTCCGCGCGGGCCACGTCGTGTAGCCGCCCAGCTTATGTTGGGCCGGCGGAGGAATATAGCCTTCAGCCCCATTGGCGAGCTCGATCACAAACGTTCCGGGTAGCGGGCTTTGCGCCTTGATCCGCAATCCCGTGATCGCGAACACTTCGTTCGGAATCGCCGCGATCCCCCAATCCCCGAGCCGGATCGCCTGAAGTTTCAATTCCCGCGCCGGCTCCTCATGCAGAAAAATCTGCTCCCGCGCGTACACTTCCTGCTGGTTCTGCGGCTTGCCGCCGTTCATCTTCGCCATCAGGCCCTTCGCCCAAGCCAGACGTTCGGCATCGGGCGTCCGGCGGCCCAAAGTGAGCCGCGCCTCCGCCATGGCCAGCGGTCCGGCATCGCGATACCGCATCTTCCTCAGCGCCTCCATCGCCCGCACGGTGACACGCTCGGAATACTGCTCCAGCGTGATGTCGCTTTTCGGCTTTCCGTAGTCCATCCACATCTGGTCGCCGCTGGTACCTTGCGACATCATCCCGACAAATCCCTCTCCCGCCCCAAGCCGCGCCGCGATCTTGTCGGAAAAGACTCCGAAGTAATCGGGATGCAGGATGGGCGACCCGAAATAGTGCTGCGAGTAGTTCGCCACCACCGCCAGCGGTTTGCCGTCCTGCGTCTGAATCGAGAGCACCGACAGCCCCGGATCCACCGGACCCGACGGCGCGATCGCATCCGGATTCTGATACCCCGGATGCATGTTCGCCCGGACCGTCACATTCCCGAACGGATCGGTTTTCATCTTGTCCGGGCGAAAGATCCAGCGGCGGTTGTGGGTGTCTTCAAAGTCGTCCACCGACGCTGCGCCCGCTTTGGCCGGCGCAAGCCGCGCCGCGGCCTGCTCAATCGCCGCCGCTATCCGCTTCGGCAGAAACTCCACGTAGTCCGCCTCCGCATCCGACCCCAAGCACCCCATGGCGGCCGCCGCCGAGTGCGTATGGGTCGCCGACACCAGCATCCGCTCCGCCGGGATACCGGTTTTCGCGCTCGCCATTTCTTTGGCTTTGTCGATCAGTTCCCGCGGCATCATGCAACTGTCCACCACGACAATCGCCAGCCGCGTACTCCCTTCCTCCAGCACCAGCGCCTTGGCGTGCAGCGGAGCGTGCGCCTTGTCGGCCATCCGCTCCAGAAACATGCAATTCGAAATCACCGGAAAGCGCGGCGGGGTCACATCCACCTTCGCCGCGCCCGCGCGGAGGGCGCAGAGTCCGGGCACAGTGGCGACGAAAAAGAGGACCGCAGGGAAAACGATACGTCGTACAGGCAAT
This sequence comes from Bryobacterales bacterium, assembly GCA_016789925.1. Lineage (GTDB taxonomy): Bacteria > Acidobacteriota > Terriglobia > Bryobacterales > Bryobacteraceae > JADLDI01. The sequence continues at coordinate 3,885 of JAEUQD010000116.1, forward strand.
TGAGTGGTCTCCAGATGACAACTCATCATGCAGGCTCACTCACGCGCCGTCAACCGAATTCTTCCTTCAACTCGACACGAAGTTCTATCGAGTCCTTCCTCTGGGCCAGCTGCCTCCCGAAACACCGCCGCCTTTGACGGCCGAGACACAGCACTCATCCCGCACCGCTTCCGGTATCGAATCCTTCAACCAACAGTACGACCGGCCGCCCTCATCGGGCTTCACCAGCGTCCAAGCCTTGCACCGCCCTTCTCTCTCGCACGCGTCACGGCACGCCGTCGGATCGGCCGTGTTCATATCGATGGACCGGTAGTCGCCGCCAGGCAGGTTGATGTTGTTCCGCCAACGTGAAGCCATGCCCGGCACGCCGCCCAAGGCGCCAGTCGCCGGGCCGCCGGAAGTACCCTTCACGGCCGATATACAGCAGTTGTCGCGGACCGCTTCGGGTACGGAATTCTTTAACCAGCATAAGCCCCGCCCACCCGCTTCTTCGGGTTTCACGAACGTCCAGGCTCTGCACTTGCCTTCGCGATCGCAAAGCGCCTTACACCCGCCCGGATCGGATGTGTCCATTTCGACCGACCGGTAATCGCCGCCGGGAAGGTCAATATTGTTACGCCAACGGCCGGCCATTCCCGTTCCGCCACCCGTCCACCCGCCGGCTGACCCGCCGCCGGAAACACCTTCCCCCTTCAGGGCCGAAACGCAGCAATCCTCGTTGATGGCTTCGGGCACGGAATCCTTTAGCCAACAATAGCCGCGCCCGCCGGGTTCCTCGGGTTTCACGAAGGTCCAGGCCTCACAGCGCCCATCCTTCTCACAGGCGGCTTTGCAGCGCGCCGGGTCCGACGTGTTCATGTCGATAGAGCGATAGTCGCCTCCCGGCAGATTGACGTTGTTGCGCCACGGGGCCGTGCCCCGCCGCGGTTGCGCGAAGGCCGTCCCTGCGAATGCCGCAACCACAGTCGTCAAAACGATCCAATGATGGGACATACTTGGTCCTCCCTCTCTCCTCCGCCTGCTTCCTCCTGTGCCGGGACGATGTCCCGGATAGTCGCCGCCTACTGGCGGCGTGGCATCTTCAGGGGAACCGGAATGCCAGGCCGCACGGGCGCAGTCGTCAACTGATAGCCGCTGGGGATCTCGAACAGGTTCGCGGGTTGGGGTCCGAGCTGGATGTTGCGAAGTTCGCTCACGATCCCAGCCACTTCAGACCGCAGCGACAAGCCCAACGATTCCGAGACACAGGCCGTAGTGGTCAGTTGCCGGCCCCCCGGCGCGGCCACCTTCATGCGATAGACCGTACAGGGGTGAACGCCCACACTATCGACGCCGATCTTCTCCTTACTGAGCAAGCCTGGGGGCTCCGAGGCCGGATCCTGCGCCGCGGTCTTGGCGTCCAGGGGACGTTCCGTGTACTGCTTCCTGGCCGCGTACAGCATCCACACGACGCCGCGGTCGCGCCGGACGATGCTCGTGAATCCGCCCATCCTGCTCGACTCCATTCGCGACCGCGCTCCGCTGACAAAAATCTTCGACGTGTCCATCGTGCGCCCGTCGCTGAGTACCACCATGTCGGCGGACAAGTCCTTAGGCGGCGCCGCCTGAGCCGGCAGCGCCACGAACACAAGCAGAGCGGACAACGAGAAACAGGATCTCATCATTCTCTCCTCCACTTCACTTCTTTCTGAGGCAGGCTGGGATACTACACATGAGCGAGCCTTAAGTTTGTTGGTCAAGCCAGCAGTATTATGCGCCGCCATCGCGCGGTCTGCAAGGGATAACCCAGTTCGTCTGAAGTTCGTGGAAAACCAGAACACATGCGCCAAACAGAACTTATTGGTCTTATGCAGGCGAGATATGGTTTCAGGGGTCCGCAGGGGGTCCGCAGGACAGCCAGGTTGACCCCGCGGACGCCATTCGGGAAAGGGCCGTCGTTGGGACAGAGCGACCCATCCCAGTGGCAGTTTCGATGGAATCTGGCTGGGCGGTTTCGGCTGGCGACGGGATTTCTGTGGAGAGTTTCAGCAGAATATTGGCGTTCGCCCGGCGTGAAGCGGGGAAACCGCCGGAAGACTTCGGGTTCCTGGCGAAATTCGGTAGCGGGCGTAGAGTGTATCTACGTTATTCTGTCGTTCGGACCGCGTTTTGGTTGACGTGCCAAAGGGACAGATCTGACGGACGGACGCCGATCGGGCTGACGGACGGACGCCAGGCTGACGGACGGACGCCCGCGAACCCCGCGGCACCAACCGGCCGCGCGTTTCTTGGTTTCTGCGCACCGACAAGGCGCTCGCTCTTCACTCTAGGGTGACCGGTGTGACAAACCCTTCCGGTTTGACCGTTAGCACCGAGCAATCTACCTGGCGGAGTACCTTCTCTGCGGTGTTGCCAATGAACAGACCCGCCACACCAGTCCGGCATACGGTGCCCATGACAATGACATCAATTTGCTTGCTCTTGGCCAGGTGCGGGATGATCTCACTCGCCGCTCCGTTAACGATGTGAAGCTCCACATTGAGCCCATCCAATTCAGATCTCTTCAAAAGAGATGCAAACGCCGTCTCGTGGGCGTGCCTGGTATCGTCCACAACCTTTTCGATCTCATCGCTGGATAGCCGGCTGCCGAGTCCGCTGATTTTCTCGGTGATTGGCAGCCAAGCATGGACTACGTGAAGTTCGCTCCCGTCGGATCGGGCAAGCGAGGTAGCCAACTGCATGATCTTAACGTTGAGTGAGTCGTGTGAGTTGTCGTGTGCCATAGGATCCACGGCGGCCAGCACCCTCGCATAGCTGGTGTGCGGCCCCGGTTTGGTTACCCACACGGGACACGGACACTTCCGCATCAAGTGCATCGAGGTGCTACCAAACAGGAACTCCCCCAGCGCGGGTTTCCCTTCCGTCGTCATGATCACCAGATCACGCTGCTCTCGCAGCACTTCACGGATGATCTCGATGAACGGGGATCCGCAGAGCACGCGCACGTTAACTGCAACATCGACTTTCCGCATGGGTTCAACCAAGCGTTCCAACTGCCCCGTTCTTTCTCCCACGGCGATGTCGATGAGGTCGTCGAGGGGCACGGCGCTAGCCAGAATCTGGATGTCGCGGGGTAACGCCTCAAGCACGTGAATCACCGTCACGACCGCCCCATTTCTTTCAGCTAACTCTCCGGCCCGCACGAACGCCGGCGAGAAGTCGCTGGTGTTCTCCGCAACGAGCAAAATGTTCTTGAACCGCTGCATGACCGTTGGTCCTCCCACGCATTCTGCACTCCGACCAAGGCGTACCGCTCAAAGGCCGCCACGTGCAACCTGTGCGCGCCCACTCCGCTTGAATCGGGCACTCATCACTCTTCACTCGGCCGCGACGATTTCGACCGCTTCATGCCGCGTGGCTTTGGTTGCGATGATGTGCAGCAACCCCTTGTTCAGCGTCGCCGTCACCTTGTCTGGATCGATCTCAACCGGAAATGCGATGCGACGGAGAAGCTGCTTGCCACGGAAATCGGAAAACAGGACCTTTGCGTCTCCGCCTTCGGATTTCGGGACAGCCTCCGAACGAATGACGAGACACTCGGGCATCACACCGATCTGAATCTCCTTGGCATCAAGTCCGGGCACGGCGATCTGCAACCGGAATTCCAGCGGCAGTTCAACCAACTCGCAGTGAGGAGTGAAGAACACTTCTCGTTCGGCGCCGAGCCAGTCATCAAGCTCTCCGCCCGCGCTCGCGCCTCTTTGCAGGAATCGGTCAAACGCCCTGCGCTGCACATTGTCGAAGAGATCTCGAATCTCTTCAAAAAGAACGAATGAAAGCCCCTCCTCTGGGGAGAACTTCCGTATCAAGACATTCATGGTCGATACCTCCAATCGGTTGCTATTTGAGCAAGGCCTCAGCGCCTTGCTCAAAGACTAAGCCCGGCGCGCGGAGACTCCCTGGGGCTGAGCCCTGTGCCGCGGATTCGGTCAGGCCGCGCGCGAATGGAATCTCTCTGGCTCCAGATAGCGAAGTAGACAGCCCACTCCGCCAAGCTGCATCAACACATCACTGTGATTGACGACCTCTATCTTGCAGCGCCCTTGCTCCGCCCATCGCACAAGTTCTTCCTTGACGTCCACGTGCAGGAACTCGCTGTCCCCGCAGCGAGGACACTTGTCGGGCGTCACCGGCTCAAGTCCTTTTGCTTCACAGGAACAGCACATCCAGCCCGGATCTGGCGCATAGGACTTCGCCAGAACGAGAACATCCACTTGCCCGTCCTGGAGCGCCTTGGCGCTGGCGCCGGTACCAATGACCGCGAGCCCATTGGACAGCACAGCGCGCTGGAGCCGCTCGACCACCGCCACCGACTCCCGTTCCTCCTGTTCGACGAAGGAGAGCAGGGTGGCCGCCACGACATCCGATACCCGGTCACCTCCCGAAGCGTGCACGATATCGACAAGTCTCTTTTCCAGGTGCTTCGGCAGCGCCTTCGCAATCCGTGCTGTGATCCGCGGACTCCCCGCCAGAATCAGGTGCCCATAGCCCCGGGCCGACATCAGTTGATCGAGTACCCTGATCTCCTCGTTGATGAATTGATTCGTACGTTCCTCGCGGTGGCGCTGATAGTGATCTTTCGTCCACTCCCGGCCCACACGTTCACGTAGTTCCGGCCGGTCCTTCCAGACCTGTTCAGTCACAGAGCCGAGGTTGACCGCCAGAATGCGGACGCTCGCTTCCGTGGCGAACATCACCACATAGCGGTCGTAGGTGTCCTTGAGCTCAACCAGGTGATAGATATTGGGAGTCGAGTTCACTGTAAGCCAGGTGGGAAGGGGCACGTGAAACGAAAGCGCCATCAAGAACGGCATGTCACCCTCACGAACGAAGATGGCGGCTCCCTTCGAGGACGGGTGAATGCCAGACTCGATAAAAGCCGCTACGCGAGCGAGTGCTGCGTCAACCGTCTCGCGGTCTGGTCCGGTGACGGATTTCCGGAAAAGGTGTTTGCGCTCCTCCAAGGCACTGTGGTATACGGGTTGCCCCGCCTCGAGGTTCAGGTAGCAGCTAATCACCGGCGCGTCCGTTTCCGCCAGGGTCGCAAGGGTCCTAATGTGCTTTTGAAGCTCCGTCAGTTCCATGAAATGATCCTCTTGTAGCGAATTGTGTGGTCCTCGGACCGGGCTCGTCTGCCGCAGCGGTGCGACGCCGGGTCACTCCAGTAACAGGATTGCGAGAAATAGGCCGCCGAAAAGGACTACCGTTAAGCCGCTTACGCCCAGGTAGAGCAGCATCGACTCGCCTGTTGAACGGAGCCGCCCATGGCCCCGCTTGATTTCCTCATTCAGTTCTCTGAACACGGCATTACCTCCTTGGCCTAAGTAGGTTACCTTTGAATTGCCAGGCGTTCGATCACGGAGCCGAGCTGCTTGAGTTCTTCGCCGAATCGGGCCCAGTCGCCATCCCGCTGCGCCTGGAGCATCCGGTCGTAATGCATCTTCGCCTGCGCATTCAGCGGAGCTCCCACTGTGGCCTGCTTATCGTCGGTTGCCGGAATGCCGGTCAGCAGCTGGCCGGATGGCGCAGCACCAGACGGCGGCGCGTTCCCGAACACCCTGGCCAGACTGGCATCGAGCGTCGGCTCCATGGCGATTCGATTCTCGGCGACCACGATGACACGCCGCAGTTCAGGTATCTTCCCGGTAACAGCCCGCAGGTAGAGCGGCTGCACGTAGATCAGGGATTCCTTGATTGGAATGACCATGAGCGTGCCCAGAATCACCTGTGAACCGGCCTGGCTCCACAGCGTGATCTGCCGTGAGACCTCAGGATCCTGATTGATGCGGGCCGTTACCTGCTTGGGTCCGAAGATCAAGCGTTGCTTGGGAAAGCGGTAGACGACCAGCTGGCCATAGTGTTCCCCGTCCGCGCGCGCTACCATCCACGCCGCCAGATTATCCTTGCGTTGCGGGGTGAACGGCAGCATGAGAATGAACTCCTCGGCTTTTTCCTCGGGCAGTTTCATGATCGTGTAGTACGGCTCCATGACCTGTGATTCACTCTTGTCTCCCGAGCCGGTCACCGAGGCGACTGTCCATTGGTCCTCTTTGTTGTAGAAGACCTGGGGTTGGTCCATGTGATAGGTGGAGTAGACCGCAGTCTGGATTTTGAAGATGTCTTCGGGATACCTGAGATGCTCGCGCAAACCGGCGGGCATTTCCGCGAGCGGCCGGAGGATCTCCGGGAAGATGCGGGCATAGGTCTGAATCACCGGATCCCGTTCGTCGGCGATGTACAGCGTGACATCGCCGTGGTAGGCGTCCACCACAGCCTTGACGGAGTTGCGAATGTAGTTGGTGCCACGCCCAACCGGTTGCGAGTAGGGGTAGCGATCGCTGATGGTGTAGGCATCATTGATCCAGAAAAGGCGGCCCTCGAAGATCACCAGGTACGGGTCGCCGTCAAAGTGCAGGAACGGCGCAACTTTGCCGAGCCGCTCGCGGATGCCGCGGTGGTAGAGGACGCGGCTATCGGCCGTCAGATCATTGGAAAGCAGCAGCTTCATGTCGGCAAACCGCGTGGCAAACAGTAACTGCCGCCAGGTCGATCCGACCGGGACGCCGCCATCGCCGGCATAACTGGTGAAGACATTGTCCTCTCCGGCGGGATGGTTAAACTCCTTCACGTTGGTCTTTACATAGACGGGGGAGTTCGACATTTCACCGAAGTAGATTTCGGGGCGATCCACGTTCAGCGAAGGAACCGTGGAAGCCGGCGGGATGTCTTTGACGAACAGGACCGGCAGGCCCTCACCCGTTGCCTTGGCGACGGGCCCGACGGTCAGCCCGAAGCCGTGCGTGAAGGTGAGGCGCTCGTTGATCCAGTTGCGATTCGGGAGGCTCGCCGCTGACAACTCCCGCGGGGAGAGCATGACCTGCTGCACCTCACCGTTGATGCGATAGCGGTCGTTGTCCACGGACTGGAACTCGTAGTAGGTCCGAATCTCCTGAATCTGTCCAAAGGTATCGAGCAGAGGCTGTTGATCCCACAGCCGGATGTTCTGGATGGTGCGCTGATTGTCTTGGATGTCCTGGGCGCTGAGCGTCTTCTCTCCGGTCAACTCACGTTCTTGCACCCCGTCGAGTCCGAACGCTTTGCGAGTGGCGGCGATGTTGAGTTTGATGTAGGGTGTTTCCTTGACCAACTCATTGGGAGCCACGGAGAACCGCTGCAGCATAGCCGGGAATAGGGCTCCCCCAATAAGTGATAACGCGTAGGCGGCGACTCCGGCCCAGAACGTTCGGTTCCTGACGCGGAAAACGCACACAAGGGCCAGAGCGGAGGCCAGTAGGGCGGCATAGAATTTCACCCACAGCAGTGGCAACCGCGCAGCGATGTCTGTATAGCCCGCTCCAGCAACCGGTCCCGCGGTCGAATAGAGCAGATTCGGCATTGATAGGTAGACTTGCCAGGCAAGGATTAAGAAGAATGCCGACGCAAGGCCCAGGATGTGTGCTCGGGGGCCACGTCGCCGCAGAAAGGAGATGACCCCGTCGCCATCATCTCCCACACTGCGGACCACGTAGACTGCGGCCGCGCCTATCAGGCTCACCGCGCAAAGGACGAATAGCAGGCCCGCGGCGAGATCAAGCACCGGCAGCGTGAAGAAGTAAAACCCGATGTCACGCCCGAAGATCGGATCAGCCTCACCGAACGGCTGCTGATGGCGGAACCGCAGGAAGGTATCCCACGCTCCCCAGCCAAACACTCCAGCAAAGGCGCCAATGACCAGCGACGCGGGCGGAATCATGCGCGGAACCAGGACGGCGAGATCGGGAATCGGCACGCCCTCCTCGCTGACGCGAAAGGCGGGTTCATCGCGGTTCGGCACGGCGCTCAGCCGCAGAGCGAGTCGGAGATTGAACCACACGAGCGCGGCCGCAGTCAGGCCGATCATGAGGCCCAAGCTGAGCTTCGCAACCAATACCGTTGAAAAAACCACCCCAAACCCAAGATTCTGGAACCACAGCCAGTCTGTGTAGAATCCGGCCATTGATGGCCAGATTACGAGCAAAGCGGCAATCATGCCCAGGCCCAGCAACGTCCAAGAACTCCTGCCCCTTCCGTGCTGTCCATGTCTGTCCGCTGTCGCGCGATTGGCGTCCGATCTTAGTTGCACTGGTCCTCCCGAGTCACGTCAGCCGTTCAAATGGGATGTCCCACAATCGAGTGTAGGCTGGAAGTCACAGATCGACAAATAGATAGTTCCGACGCTATACCTCGAAATACCCGAGTATTCAACGGCAGTCACGAAGCGCCTAGCTTCTTGACCGGGTGTTCGACCTGGATGCGGGCATTCCTGGATGCAGGGACCACCCGGTTCTTTGCCGGAGACGGCCCCCGCATGTTGGTCAAGTAGCAGATCTACTGAAATCGTTGGGCTGTCTGCTGAAGCAGTGAGGCTCGCATGGCCAAGCCCTTGGCGTGAGCCCGAAGCATGGACCGGTTCTTCTTCATGTCGTCCGCTTTCATCAACTCGTCCTTATTGTTGTGAAAGATAGCCAGCAACTGGACTTTCTGCTTGAGAAGGTCCCAATCCTTGTCACCTCGCTGGACGAACTGCGGATTTGCCTCCGTAAGCTCGACGACCAGCCTCTGGATGTTCTCGATATCCCCCCCATGGCGGCGATTCCGTCGCGGACGGCCTGAGCGTCGGGTTGCTTCGCCTTCAGGAGAAGGTTAACCTGTTCGCTCCCCTTCTGTAATTTGCCGGCGTGGGTCCTGATCTCCGCAAGCCGCGTGTCCGCGAAGGCCGAGGTGGCCAACACGGTCAAGCATAGTGCGCTACTGAGTAAGTGCTTCATGTTTTTCTCCTGTTTCGATGCTAGCCTCGAAGCGACGGATCGACAGATAGGCAGTTTCGACGCTATACCTCGTAATAGCCGAGGTGTGAATTGACTATCCCGTGGTGGGCTCAAGCAAGGCTCACCGGCTCTGAATCCCGCACGGGCAGTTTCCATCAATCGCTCAGACAGCCACATTCAGAGAGCGCACCGCGCGAACTTAGAGGCTTTTCCCAAAAAGGGATTGCCGGGCCGATTCTGAAATGGCCACCACGGCCGGATGTTTGAGCTTTCGCTCGACCGAGATTGCGTAGAAGCGTTCAGTCACCGCCTCCGTTCGGCCAACCACTGAAACGTGGTGGTGACGGCGAACATCCTGCTCGACGGCTGTCGGAGCCACGAACACACCCACTCCAGCTTGTCCGAAGACCTTGAGAAGAGCGCTGTCCTGGAACTGTCCGACAATTCGAGGGCGTATGTTTTGGGCCTCAAACCACTGCTCCAATGATCGGCGCACCGCCGCATTTTCCAACGGGAGCAGGATCGGGGCGCCATCCAGCGAGGCGGGAAAGTTCTTTCGATACTTGGTGGCCAATGTCGGTTTGGCGAAGAAGGTGACCCCGCAACTACCAAGCAAGTGGCTGAACGCACGAACACGAACGCCGGGGCCGACGGGTGCGTCCGACAGGACCAAGTCAAGCCCGAATGTGGCGAGCTCCGCCATCAGCTTCTCCGGCTGGTCCTCATAGCACACAATCTGAACAGGTTCAGGCAAGGTAAGCGCTGGCTCTATGAGCCGGTAGGCTATGAGTTTAGGCAGAGCATCGGAAACGCCCACCACAAGGCGAATCGGCCGCCCGGCGGGACGGCCCTTGAGGGCGTCGGTGAATTCGCGACCCAACGAGAAGATCTCATTGGCGTAGCGATAGGCCAGGCGCCCGACCTCCGTGGGTACTAGGTTGCGCCCTGACCTCGTGAAGAGCTTCGCGCCCAGGGCATTCTCAAGGGCGCGGATTTGGCCGGTAATCGTGGGCTGCGCGAGGAGCAACTCCTTGCTCGCCTTGGCGATGCTGCCCTCTCGTGCGACCATCCAGAAATAGAGCAGGTGGTGATAGTTGAGCCATTCCATGTTCTTGATCATACCTCGGCTTTGCCGATGATTATACTCTGAATTATCTATTTGTCGATGGATTGAGTCTGCCCTAAAGTGGAATCGGAGATGAAGAACGTGAACACTTTTGAGGAACACGCGCACAACGGACCTCGGCGGCGGGACCCTCCGGTGGCGTGTTCCTCTCTGGTTTGTCGCCCGCCGCCGGGCCTGTGCGCTTCTAACGCAGCCCGATCAATGCGAACGCTTCTCGGGCATATCGACGATAGCAGGCCCTTGTGGCGGGCCATCCAGGTGCAGCGGATTCGTGGGACGGTCACCAATCGGCTTCAATTCGCAAACACCGAGACGGTAATACCGCCAGAATGCCGTGAGCTCCTGCTAACGAAAAGGGCAGAATTGGCAGCCGTTCTTCAAAGCAGACATGGCGCACTGGCAGAACTGGGGCACGTCGCCGAAGAAGATCAGGCACCGGTGATCCATGGCGAATTTATTGCGGTGCGTATCAACCAGATCAGTCGTGAGCAGCTTGATCTGGTGATGTCGGCCTTGGCACGACTGGACTCGGGAGAATACGGCATCTGCGTCGAGTGTGAACGCCCCATTGCCGCCAAACGCTTGGCCGCTGTCCCGTGGGCCAGCCACTGTGTCGCCTGCCAGGAACAGCTTGACTCGATACGCGATTCCTTGGAAAGGACACAAACGTGACAAGTTCCACGATGGAAAAACAACTTCAGCATCAACGGGCAACGGACGAACGAAGTGCGGTATTCCTAATCAGTCCTTTTAAAGAGGACCACATCTTTGTAGCTCGGATCTTCGACGGCGTCACCTGGAGGGTATCGGGGGTCTCCAGTTGCGCTGAGGCGCTGGAGATACTTCCCGCGTGGCGCTCGGCGGTCGTCATCTGTGATTCGGAGCTTCCCGACGGCGATTGGAAAGAGATCTTGGAGGCATTGGTCTTGCTGCCGTGTCCGCCGCCGATGGTTGTGACCTCTCGGCTCGCGGACGAGCGCCTTTGGGGGGAGGTGCTCCATCTCGGCGGTTACGACGTGCTCGCCAAACCCCTTGACAAAAGAGAAGTGCTTTGGGCGGTCAACTCAGCCTGGCAGCAATGTTACCGCCGGATGGAGCCGATCACACGGGCAAAACAGGCAGCCGCGGCCACGATGCAGTGACTCTGTGCTGACCTCAGCGAAGGAGGTCGAGAAATGGTGCTGCCAAGTCCGAAGGAACAGACAAAACATGACCGCGGACGAGCGCCAATCATTGGGTTCGGCTTACTACACCATTTGTGTCGTTATCGCCGGGGCTCTCGTGGGGTTTTGTACCTCGGCAGTCTTCTGGAACGAGTCAACTAGTACAGAGAGGACAAGAATCATGTTTAGCAGCTTGGATGAACAAATCGAACGCGGGCAGGGGCGGAAGTCCACCACGGAGCGGTTACTCCAGTATGCCGGTGTACTGCTGATGAGCACCGTGCTCTTTGGCGGGTTGTACGTCGGAATCCGCTTTCTGGAATGAACTGTTGTGGCGAGATCCACTAACCCGCCAACGCTAAGGAAGCTGTTGGAGGAAGAACGAGACCGCCAAAGACCTCTTGTGTCTTTCGTCAATGACTTAATTGCTTGGAGGAGCCGGCCAACATGAGACTTCTTATACGTGGGCAGCAGACCGGTTGGACCGACGACCTGCGGCGACACGCCGAGAGGAGGGTGCACTTTGCTTTGAGCCGGTTCAGCCCGAGCATTGGTTTGGTGACTCTAGACCTCCGGGATTCCCCGACGGCGCTTGATGACCTTGGTAGGACCTGCCGGATTGTCGTGCATTTGGTACCCCGCGGAAACGTTCTTGTCGAGGAAACGCAGAAGGACACTTCCTCCGCAATCGACCAAGCGGCAGAGTGTGCCGGCCGCGCGGTGCGGCGTGCGCTGGAGCGAGATCGCGAATGGGAAGCAGATCCAACGCAGCCGAAAGCTACCGGAGGCCCGAAGTCATGACCGCGCTGCTCCCCATCAGACACCGGGACGACGTTCTACCGGCCTACCGGGGAACGCCGATCGCGGACCTGGTTACCTACCACAACCTGAGAAGCGCACAGGGCCGCGGAGCGCGGCGCCAAAGAAAAGAGGAACAACGACTTCCGCCGCGCGTAGCAGGCTCCGTTGTGCGCGTGTTCCTTAGAAGCCTGCACCGGCTACTACCAGGCAAAGATTCGGTTTTCTCTACCAGATCGTTGAAGACGAGGCAACACGAGTAGTCGATGGGCATGGAAAGCATAGGAACGCCTTTACTGTGGGTCGGCTTCACCGTGTTCGTGCTCGCGATGCTCGCCCTCGATCTCGGCGTGTTCCACCGCCGGGCGCATGCGGTTCACGTCCGGGAGGCGCTCCTTTGGACCCTGGTCTGGATCTCCCTGGCGATGATCTTCAACGTGGGGGTGTACTTTTGGTTCGGGTCCGAGCGCGCACTCGAGTTTCTCACTGGTTACGTCATCGAGAAAGCACTCTCGGTGGACAACATCTTCGTCTTCCTTGTGATCTTCTCCTACTTCGCGGTCCCGGCTGCGCTCCAACACCGGGTACTGTTCTGGGGAATCCTGGGCGCCTTGGTCATGCGGGCAATCTTCATATTTCTGGGGGCCGCCCTTCTCCAGCAGTTTCATTGGGTTATTTACGTCTTTGGGGCCTTCCTTTTGTTCACCGGCGTGAAGTTGTTGCTCCAGCAGGGGAGCGAGGTTCATCCCGAGCGCAATCCGTTGTTCCAACTATTCCGCAGGATGGTTCCGTCAGTTAACGCCTACCGGGGCTCGCATTTCACGGTGGTCCAGGCCGGGAGGCGATATGCGACTCCGCTTCTCCTGGTCCTTGTGGCTATCGAGGCAACCGACCTCGTCTTTGCCGTCGACTCCATTCCGGCGGTCTTCGCGATCACCCGCGATCCGTTCATCGTGTATACATCGAACATCTTCGCCATACTCGGCCTGCGAGCTCTCTACTTTGCCCTCGCTGGCGTGATGGGCAGGTTCCACTACCTGAGGGTAGGCTTGGCGCTGGTATTAGCCTTCGTGGGCGCAAAGATGATGCTCACCGACCTGTACAAGATCCCGATCGTGGCCTCCTTGGCCGTCGTCGCCGCTTTGCTCGCGGGTTCCGTCGTGGCTTCGCTGATCCGCCCTCCGGCCGTAGTGCCGCTCCCAATCCCTCCGGCTCGCGGACCGCTGCCGGCCCGGCTCACTGATCACCCCGAGGAGATCGAGCTATGAGTTCCGGATCGCGGGGCATGGCCGCTGAATTCGGGAGGACTCCGCCGTGAGACTTGGCGAACGCAGGACGGCTTTGCTCGCGGTTTCTACAGTGGTCCTCTCCGCGGGGACTCTCACCGCCGGAGAACTGTGGAGCTGGCATTCGGTTGATTTCACTTTGCTCAAAGCGCGCGGCGTTGAATGGGGATTACACACCAGAGTCCGGACCCGCGAGGGAGAGCTGCAACAAAGCCGTTCCGGCACCATTCTGAGATTCACGCCGCACTCGCGGTTGACCGTTGTTGGAGGCTACTACTACGGCAGAGAGGAAGACACGCGCGAGGAGTGGCAAAACTCCCATCGCGTGTTCTCCGGCGCCGAAGCCCGCGTCTCTAGGAAGAGTGGCGTGTCGGTGGCCGTTCGCGGGCTGGTGGAGAGGTTTGCCACTGGTGGCCGGCCCAGTTTTACCCGTTTCCGCCACAGAATTCGCCTTTCGACGGACCACCGCATCGGCCCGTTCGCGAGTGGGGAGTGGTTCTGGGACGTCAAGGGCTACCTGGCCGGGCGCTATTCGAGCGGGCTGCGCTGGCGCAGCTCGAACTGGGCTTCCATGGAATTCGGCTATCTCTACGATGCGCGGAGCCCGCACCTTGGCCCACCGCGCCACGGTGTCGTCACGCAGCTTCTGCTAGAGCGCCGACGGGAACCGCACCCGCTCCTGCGCGGAGGACAACAGCGATGAGCCCTGAACTCTTCGTCGTCCTTCTTCTCATCCTGGGAGCCGAATTCGTAAACGGCTGGACTGACGCGCCGAACGCCATCGCGACAGTCGTAGGAACCCGTTCGCTCCCCCCTGGTGCCGCGCTGGGCATGGCATCTGTATTCAACCTCATCGGCGTGATGTCCGGAACGGCAGTCGCGACCACCATCGGCACGGGCATCATCGACCCGAGTGCCGTGAGCTTGGCCACCGTCGGCGGAGCGATGGTCGGCATCATAACTTGGTCAAGCGCAGCGGCCCGATGGGGAATTCCAACCAGCGAGAGTCATGCACTGGTCGCGGGTTTGGCCGGCGCGGGGCTAGCCTCCGCTGGTCCCTCGGTGCTTCTCTGGGCTGGATGGCAGAAGGTCCTCGCGGGGCTGCTCATTTCCACCTTTCTCGGTTTTGGAGCCGGCCTAAGCCTGATGCTGGTCGTTTATTGGTTCTTTCGGAAGGCCGTGCCCGGCACGGTCCGTGGCTTGTTTCGCTGGCTTCAGATCTGCTCCTCTGCGTTCATGGCCTTCAGTCACGGTTCCAACGACGGGCAGAAGTTTGTCGGTGCCTTCGTCCTCGCTCTGGTCCTGGGTGGGGTTCTGCCTACGTTCCACATTCCGGTTTGGGTCATACTCCTCTGCGCGACGGTGATGGCGATGGGAACCGCCGCCGGCGGTTGGAGAATCATCAAGACGCTGGGTAGCGGAGTCACAAAGCTCAAGACTCACCAGGGGTTTGCGGCGGAGCTAGCCGCTGCGGGTACGATCACCATGGCTTCATCATTCGGTATCCCGCTCAGCACGACCCACACCATCTCGACATCGATCATGGGGGTCGGTTCGGTTCGCAGAATCCGCGCGGTGCGCTGGAGTGTGACCCACGACCTGGTCATAGCGTGGCTGCTTACCTTTCCGATCTGCGCAGCCATCAGTTGGACGGTTGTGAGGCTAATCATGCTGATCAAGTAATACCCCCCCGAAACGGTTGGCATCATACCGGCAAGCGTCTTAATGAGGAAAGAAGTCAATGCTGTTGTTTCCGCAGGGACAATCCGCGCTCTGCACGAGGCGGCTTCGGGCCAAGCTAGGACGGTTCACCATGCCTGTTGCTCTTATCCTTATCGGAAGCATGTATCTCGCCGGCGTATTGATCCGGATCGAGACGGCGATCCAAAGATGACTACCGTTCGATGCAACCATTCAATCGCCGCTTGATGCCTTTCAATCCTAGTGTCGCTGATCAGCCTGACGCGTCACTGCGGCACGTCGGCCGAAATCCCACTGGCGAGCGCAAGGAGCGTAGAGACTTCCCCTGTGACGGGTCGCACTGTCCCAACTCACACTGTCGGGTTTCAGGCCGGTTCCATTACAATGGCAGCGGAGCGCTGCTCTCCATGACCTATCCGTCCAGCCAAGTCCCCGCCGGCGTCGTCTATAACCCCGTCGCGGGCGTCCAGGCTGTCTACAGCCGCAATGCCCTTTCCCAAATGAATCCCCTCACCGTCGGCGGTCAGTCCGTGGTCACCTCGGCCTGCTACAACATCGCCGGCCAGATGTGGAAGCAGCAGATCAAGGCCGGTTCCACCGCCATCGGCGGCTGGGAATACTATTTCCCCGCCAGCGGCAACAACGGCCGCATCACCGGCACGAAGGACCTCCAATCCCTGGAAGCGCACAGGGCCGCGCGGCAGGCTCCGTTGTGCGCGTTTGATTCAATTGTGTTCACCTACCAGTACGACTCCCTCAATCGTCTCGTCAGCGCGACCAAGACCGGCGGTGGCTGGTCCGAGACTTACGTCTACGACGGCTTCGGCAACCTCACCACCAAGGGCGCCAGCACTTGGCTCGTTGATACCGCCACCAATCGCCTCCACTCCAGCACCGGAGCCACTTACGACAACAACGGCAACCTCACCGCCCTCTCCGGCGGAGTGAGTTTCAATTACGACACTGCCAACCGCGTCACCACCGCGAACCCGACGGGCGAGAAATACGGTTACACCACCGATAACCGCCGCGTCTATAAGTACCGTCCCGGCTGGGGCGAAGAAATCACTTTCTGGGGACCCACCGGCCGCCTCGCGACTTACCGCATCGACACCATCTCCAACGGCACGATGTACTTCGTCGAACAGACCCGCAACGTCTGGTTCGGCAGCCGCCTGCTCCGCACCGGACCCGCCGCCACCCCCACCAAACTCGCCACCGACCGCCTCGGCAGCTGAATCTCGTCCAACCAGGAAACCCCATCTTTTTCTCTTGGCATCCGAGATCGAACCATGATACTCTCGCACGCAGAGAGGAGCAGTGTGTCTTTCCCCAAAACACCCTGGGGCGAGACTCCCTGGTCCTTTTTTCATTTCTTGGAAAGAAAGGATCTCGCTCCCATGCTCCCTCGGCCTCGGCCCGGCAACGCCTCCCTGTGCCCAGCCGTGGCTGGCCGGTTCGACACTTTTCGACACCCACGCCCAACCGAATCAACGCCCTGCGAAACGAAATCCCCCCAACCCCGCTGAGCCGCTTCGACACTTTTCGACAAGCCACGCCCAACCAAATCAACGCACTGCGAAACGAAGTCCCCCCAACCCCGCCGAGCCGCTTCGACACTTTTCGACGCCCCACGCCCAACCCAATCAACGCCCTGCGAAACGAATTCCCCCCCAACCCGCCAGCGCAACCGACTGTCGGGGCCCTAACCCCCAGGGCCCTTCCAGGAACATCACTCCTGGATCAGAGTTCGCGGGCAAGAGCACGGTTCGAGCGTTCGAGCAGGGGTAAGGTGGATTTGGCGAGCGGGGTTACTGGTGGGCGAGGCCGCCACGGCCGAGTCTTCCCAAGCTTCGAGCCTTGCGGTACGTTAATTCGGAACCAAGCCCTGGCGGATGGCGAAGCGCATGAGTTCGGCGCTGCTGCGGAGTTGGAGTTTGCGGAAGATGCGGTTGCGGTGGGCGTCGACGGTGTAGACGCTGATGTTGAGTTCGGCGGAGATGTCCTTGGCTTGCTTGCCTTCGGAGAGGAGGCGGAAGACGTCGAGTTCGCGGGCGGTGAGGAGGTCGAGGGGGCTGCCGACGAAACGCTGGTAGTCGGAAAGAACGGTGTTAGAGATGCCGGGGGCGATGTAGGCTTCGTTGTTGGCGACCGTGCGGACGGCGCGGAGCAGTTCGGCGTCGACGGATTCCTTGAGCAGGTAACCTTTGGCTCCGGCGCGAAGGGTTTCGCGCACGTAGTTGGAATCCTTGTGCATGGAAAGGATGAGGACGCGGACTTCGGGCCAGTTTTGGGCGATTTGCTGAGTGACCTCGACGCCGTTCATTTGGGGCATGGCGACATCGAGGAGGACGAGGTCGGGGTGGAGTTCACGGACGAGTTGGAGGGCTTGCTCGCCGTTGCCGGCTTCGCCGACGACCTCGAATTCGCGAGGATGCTGGGAGAGGATGAGACGGAAGCCGCGGCGTACCATGGCGTGGTCGTCGACAAGGAGGATGCGGGTGGCGCGGACGGCGCTGGTCATAGGGATTCTCCGGCGGGGTGCAAATGGGCAAGGGGAACGGCCGGCGGTGTTTGCAGGGGGACCAGGGCATCGATGGTCACGCCGGCGCCGGGAGTGGAGAAGACGGTGACGCGGCCGCCGACGGCGTGCGCGCGTTCCTTCATGCCGATCAAGCCGAGGGTGCTGTGACTGCGGCTGTCGGGTGCAAAGCCGCCACCGTTATCGGAGATCGTGAGATGGATATTGTCGCCGGAGCGTTCAAGGACCATCTCGACGGAGGACGCGAGGGTGTGGCGCGAGGTATTGGTGAGGGATTCCTGAGCGATGCGGAAGAGATGGGTTTCGACGAGAGGCGCGAGACGTTCGCGGACCTGGCTGCGATAGTCGACGGCGATGCCGGTGCGCTGGGAAAAGCTGCGGGCGAGTTCGCGGAGGCCGGCGTCGAGGCCGAAGTCGTCGAGGATGCGAGGGCGGAGGAGTTGGGATAACTCGCGGGCGGTCGACTGGGCTTCCTTGACGAGTTCGACGGCATCGCGGAGGCGCTCGCGGCTTTCGGAATCGCCCGCCTGGACCACGCTCAGGGTGGAGCCGATGGCGTTGAGGGCCTGGCCGAACTCATCGTGCATTTCCTGCGAGAAGCGGCGCGCGCTTTCTTCCTGCTCGGCGAGGGTGTGAAGAGAGAGTTTAGCGAGGGTTTCGGCGTGGTCTTCGAGGCGGCGGAAGGAAGCAATGGAACCGGCGACGGAGACGGCGGCGCAAACGGCGGCGAGAGCCAAGGCGA
Organism: Bryobacterales bacterium; assembly: GCA_016789925.1. Classification (GTDB taxonomy): domain Bacteria; phylum Acidobacteriota; class Terriglobia; order Bryobacterales; family Bryobacteraceae; genus JADLDI01. The sequence goes on from JAEUQD010000116.1 coordinate 22,089, forward strand.
CGAGGAAGAGGTTGCGGGCGGTTTGGACAAGGCCGGCGTCGAGAGTGAGTTGGGCGGCGCGCGACTGGGCAACATCCTGATAAGTCTCTTCCATGAGAGCGGCGGTCGCGGTGGTGAAGGCGTGGTAGAGGCGCGACAGGTCGGCCGAATTATTGCGGCGCTTCATGACGAGGTTGTTGACCTCGTCGAACAGAGGTTCGGCGGCCGATTGCACGGCACGCCAGGCGGCAATCTCGGCCATGCTCCAGTTGCCGGCTAGGGCATCGTCGACGACGCGGCGTGTTTTCTCGCGCTCGATTTGGAACTCGCTGCCAAGCCGGACGAGGCCGGGCTGGGTGTGTTCGTCGGCAAGGGAGTAGAGGAGGACGCCGAGATTGGCCTGCTGGCGGGCCAATTGTTCGATGAGATTGGTTTCGCGAAGGTAGCGTTCGGAGAGGGCGCTGGTTTCGCGGTCGATGCGGCCGGTGGCGCCTAGGCCGATGATGCCCGAGGCAACCATCGCCACGAGAACGAGTCCGAACCCCGCCAGGAGAATCCGGACGAAGCGGCGCTCGATGCCACGGAAGCGGGTGTTTTCCCAATTGCGGTTGTCGAAGTACTTGGCCGTCATAGTTACATTCAGCCTCGCCAGCGCCTTCGTTCCATGATGCCAAGGAAAACCACTCCGTGGGAATCCCAGAAGACTTGTAGGCCGACTACAAGGTCCGCTTGTAGAGGTGCATCGAGCATGGTGGAACACCATTAGAAGTGTATTCCCAATCGCTTGTAACTGATTGAAGCCAAGAATATATGCAGTCAACACTAGTGCATCCCGAGTCCGTTCGAAACGAGGTGCCCGATGTGGGAAAGACTGCGATTATTCCTGAAAATAAACGACGCCAGATTCGAAGATCTGTCGCGCAACAACGTGCGTACGGTTTTGTACCGCGACTTCAGCGCGGGTCTGGTGACGGCGATGACGGCCATTCCCATGGCGATGGGATTCGCGATGGCGATGGGGTTGCGGCCGGAACAAGGGATCATTGCCGGGGCGATGGCGTGCCTGATCGGGCGCACGTGGGGCGGCTCGAAATATCAGGTGTATGGGCCGACAGCCGCGTTCATCCCGCTGATATATGCACTTACGTCTAAGTATGATCACGGGTTTTTGGTGGCCGTTTCCATACTTGCGGGGATCGTGTTGTGCCTGTCCGGACTGTTAGGATTGGGAAAGATAGCGCGGCACGTTCCTAATTCGATCATAGTGGGATTCACCGTCGGAATTGGAATTACGATCGCGGCGACCAATTTATATGACGTATTAGGGATCCAGGCGAAGAGCGGACCGGGCTTGATTGCGAAGCTTGCCGGGGTTGTGGAGCACGCGGGCAGCGCCAACATATTCGCATTAGTGATTGGATTACTGACGTTCGGGTTGACACGCTATCTCTTGCGACTTTCCATATATATCCCTGCGCCGCTGATCGCAGTGGGGATGGCGACCGGGCTGGCGGCGAGTTTCTGGAGCGCGAAGGGGCTAACGCTCATCAGCAATAAGTATGGATCGATTCCGACGAATTTCTTTGTGTTCACGCCACCGTCGCTGCCGGAAATGACGGCACAGGTGTGGATGGACATGGCGTACTTTGTGGTGGCGATCGTGTTCATCTCGGGCGTGGAGAGTCTGCTGTGTTCGTCGATGGCGGACCGGCTGGCGGGCAACCGCAAGACTCCGTTCAACCCGGACAAGGAATTCTGGGGCCAAGGCATGGTTCAGATCATTACTCCGCTCATTAACGGCTTCCCCTGCACGGGCGCGCTGGCGCGTACGGCGACCAGCATTCGCGCGGGGGCGGTGACGCCTCTGGCGGGCTATTTCAAGGCGGTCTTGAAGCTGGGCATGGCGGTGTTCCTGGCGCACTGGCTGGAAGTGGTTCCGATGGCGTGCATCGGGGGCATCATGCTGTGGGTGGCGAGCAACATGATCAACGTAAAAGAAATGAAGCACGTACTGGCGAGTAACCGGTTTCACGCGAGTTTGATGGTGTATACGGCGGTGATGGTTCCGGTAACGGACTTCCTGACCGGCGTGTTGTCGGCGCTGGTCATCTATTTCGTGCTGCGTCCGTTCCTCGAACCGACGGTTCAGCCGCAGCCGGCCGAAGCGCTGGTCGAGAAAGTGGCGGCGTAGGGGGGTATCGATTGTTTGAACGGATTGTAGTTGCAGCCGGCAGCACACTGGATAGCGGGTTAACGGCCGCGGCCGAGACGTTCCGGTCGGCACTCGCCGGGTCCGCGGTCATGACCTTTCACGTGGATGCGAAGCGTCCAGGAGATACTTTGGACGGTTTGCTACACCACGCGGCGGCGGAAGAAGCAGACCTGCTGATTCTCGGCGCGCGCAGCCACGTGACGGCCAGACGGGTGGCGATGCACGCACCTTGTTCGGTGTTGATGGTGCCCGACCACGTGGAGTTGAAGCTAAACCGCGTGTTGGTGCCGGTCGATTTTTCGGCAACATCGGCGGAAGCAGTGCGGGAAGGAGCGCGAATCGCGGCGTCGGTGGGAGGAGAGTGCACGGTGGTGGCCGTGGAGTGCGACGACGACCCGTGGCTGGATTGGCGGGATTACCCGCAGCGACTGCAAGGGCGGCTGGAGAGTTTCGTGGCCGAGGCGGTGGGCCGGAAGAACGACGTGACTTGCCTGGTAGAACCGATTGAACGGACGAGCCAGATCCGGGATCACGGTCCGCATGAGTTGCCGCGGAACATCGAAGGGACGGATATCGCGGAAACGGTTCTGACAGTGGCGGCACGGTTGCGGACGACGCTCATCGTCATGGGAACGCGCGGCCGAACGGTGGCATCCGCACTGCTGCTGGGCAGCGTGACGGAGAAGGTGGTGCAGATGTCGCCGATCCCGGTGCTGACGGTGAAGCAGCAGGGCGAACGGCTGGGGTTGCTGCAAGGACTACTGGAACGGCTACGGGGACAACCGCCGCTGGTGGTGAATTGAGACTCAGAAGGAGGATGCATGGAAAGACGATACGGCTTAGACGCAATTCAATATCTGATGGACGTGGATCCGGGGTCGTTGAACCGGGGCGACAGGAAGGCGATGTTGGGCGATCCCATCCAGGAAGAGCAAGCGATTCTGAAGAAGCACATTGAGCGGAAGCAGACGGAACTGCGGGCGCTGGAAGGACGGTTGTTCGACCTGGAGCAACTGGCGAACCGGGATCGCCGCGAAGAGGAGCAACGGCCGGGCTTCCTCAAGCGGCTATGGGGTAGTTCGCGTTAGAACTCCCAGCGTAGGGCGAGCTGGAGCTGGCGGGCCGGGGTGCTGGTGGTGGTGATGCGGCCGGCGGAGGCGACGCGGCGGCCTGTGCTGGCGAAGAGGGCGCGGCCGGTGGGCACGCCGAGGTTAGTGTGGTTGGTCAGGTTGAAGGTCTCGACGCGGAGGCGGAGGGAGTGGCGCTCGCGGCGGAGGATTTCCTTGTGGGCGGCGAGGTTGGTGGACATCAGGCCGGGACCCGAGAGGGTGCCGCGACCGAGGTTGCCGAGGACACCTTCCTCAGGGAGCGAGAAGGCCAAGGGATCGAACCACTGCTGGGGGTCGCCGAGGATAATTTTGGAACCGGGGGCGACGGCGAGGTCGGGACGCTGCTCGAGGTCGCTGTTGGAGGACCGGATCAGGCTGCGGTCGTAGCCGATGGCGGGGTTGAAGGCAAAGCCGGTCTGCATCTGAAAGAGTCCGTGCAACTGCCAGCCGTTCAGGATCGCCTTGGCGCGCGGGGCTTTCCAGGGGAGTTCCCAATTGAAGTTCGCCGAAACGAGGTGGCGGACATCGAAATCGGAACGGGCGCGCTGGAGGCTGATGTTGAAGGGGGTGGGAATGCGGTCGCTGCTTTCGCCGAAGTCGCGGAAGGCGGGGCTGGAGCTATTATCGATACCTTTGGCGAAGGTGTAGGCGAAGTGGAGGCGGAGGCCGTGATCGAAGTTGCGGGTGAGTTGGAAGCTGCCCGCGTGATAGACGGAGTCGAAGTCGGATCCGCGTATGCCAATCCGCTGGAAGGCGGGGTTGAGGGGCCCGGCCTCGCGGGGAAAGACGAGGCGGCCATCGGCGCGCTGGACGGGTTGAACGACGTTGAGGTCGCCGTACTGGCCGACCAAATGAACGCCGCGGGTGCCGGCATAGCCGAACTGGACGAATGTGTTGCCGGTCAACTGGTGCTGAATGTTGGCCTGAAACTGGAGGACATAGGGCTGGCGGAGGTAGTAAGCCAATCCATCAATGGCTTCGTCGGTGACGAAAGCGCCGGGTGAATTGGTGAGGTTGGGGAAATTGACGTTGCTTCCGCCGATGAAGCGGCGGTAGAAAGGGGGCACGCGCATGCCGGCGAGGGCGACTTCGCGGGTCCCGAGAAGGTCGAAGAACATGCCGGCGCCGAGGCGCAGCACGGTGCGTCCGCTGTGATCGAGTCTCCAGGCCAGCGCGGCGCGCGGGGAGAAGTTGTCCTTGGAAGGATTGGTGAAGAGCGGGCCGCCGACGGTGATCTTGGTGTCGCGATATGGATCGCGGAGGGTGGCGACTTTGCCATCGGCTTCGGTGGGGACAGTGTAGCCTTCGTACCGGACGCCGAGGGTAAGGCTGATGCGGGCGGTGGGGCGCAGTTCGTCCTGCAGGAAGAAGTGATATTGGTGCTGGGCCCAGCGGCGGCTGGTGTCGCTGGAGGGATCCATGAATTCGCCGCTGCGGGGGCGGACGCGGAGGAGTTCGTCGATGGAGAAGAAGCGGTAGCGGCCGACGGCCGTCAAGTCACTTTGCTGGGCGAAGTTAAGACGGTCGTAGCCGATGCCGGCACGGAGTGTGTGAATGCCGCGGATGTGGGAAACGTCGCCGTTGAATTGAAGGTCGTTGAAGCGGCTCACGCGCGGGCTGGCGCGGGCGGGCTGATCGGTAAGGTCGCTGAGACCGGTGACGGCGATGTTGCCCATGGGGCGGCCAGGGACAAACGTTAACTCAGGAGGGATACCGAGGGGTGGGGTGGCGTCCTGCCGGTTGCCGACCGTGCTGTGGCCGGCGCGGAGGGAGTAGATGGTGCTGGCCGACGTGGTGTAGGTGGTTTCAGAACTGATGAAGCGGAAGCGGGAGGTGTAGAGATACGTCCAAAACTGGAAGAAATCGGGTTCGGAGGCGTTGGCGTCGTCTTCGGTGTAGCGGAGGGAAGTGCGGAGCTTGTCGTTGAAGCGGATGTCGCCGCGGGCAGTGCCGAAGTTCTCGGTGGCGCGATAGGTGGCTTCGGAGATGAACTCGGCGGTGCCGTCGCCAAAGTCCCTGCCATTCGGCATTGGATAAAGATTCAGGTAAGGAACGATGATAGGGTTGACGGGGACGGTGACGGTGGCGCCACCCGGAACGGGGAGGATCCCCTGGCGTGCGCCGGCGGTGAGAGTGAGGGCGCGCTGGGTGCGGCTGCGGTGTTCGCGCAACGATTCGTAGTTGAGGAGGAAGAAGACGCGGTCCTTGTGGATGGGGCCGCTGAAGGCGCCGCCGAACTGGTGGCGACGGAACGGGGGCGTCGTTTCGGTATCGAAGAAGTTGCGGGCATCCATGGCGTTGTTGCGGAGGAACCAGTAGCCACTGCCATGAAAATCGTTGCCGCCGGAGCGGGATACGGCCGTAATGACGGACCCGGCGGCACGTCCGAATTCGGCGCTGAAGGGACTGGAGGCGATGGCGAGTTCCTGAATACTTTCGAGGCCGAGGAGGCGGCCGGCGGCGCTGGCTGGGGCCATACCGGCGGCGTCGGACATATAGATGCCATCCATGCGGAAGCTGTTCTGGTTGGGACGCGCACCGTTGATGGAGATTTTGAGACCAGTGCCGTTGTGGAGTTCGTTGCGGGCGTTGGTGGCGACGGCGGTGCCGGATTGCTGGGTGGCGAGGTCGAACATGTCGCGGCCGATCAGGGGCAGCGAGTTGACCTGGCGGCTTTGAATGACGCGGCCCCAGTCTTTGGAATCGGTGGAGACCAACGGCGGGGCGGCGTTGACGACAACGGTTTCGGTGGTCGACGAGATTTGAAGCTGAAGGTCGACTTCGACGCTGCGGCCGGCATTGAGGGCAATGCCATCGCGGAGGAGCGGAGAAAAGCCGGTATGGCGGACTTCGACGCGGTAAGTGGACGGCAGCAGGGAGAGAATGCGGTAACGGCCTTGATCGTTGGTAGCGGCTTCACGGGCATCGCCGGTTTGCGTGTTTTCCACGCGGACAGTAACACCGTGGATGGGAAGGCCGGAGGAGTCTTTCACAACGCCTTGGATGACGCCTGTGGTTTGGGCTGTGAGGCAAGCCGCGGACAGCAGGAGAATCGACAGAAACGGATTTAGAGTTTTCATTTAATCCCGCCAGGGAACAAGATATTTTTCGATGGAGCGGGCGCTGCGGAAGGCGACCGCTCCGAGCAGGGCGGCGACAATAATGCCGACATAAAGGCGCTCTGTGCGGAGAGTTTCCCAGGCCAGCCAAATGATGGTGCCGAGACCGTCGGGTCCGGAGATCAACTCGACCGAGATACCGGTGACGAGGCTGCGGCTGAAGGCCAGACGGAGGCCGGTAAAGATGTGGGGCAGACTGCCGGGGAAGTAGACCTTGCGAATCAGGTCCCAGCGGCCGGCGCCATAATTGCGAGCGAGATCGACGTAATGAAGATCGAGACTGCGGATGCCGTCGACGGCCTCGACGGCGACGAAGATGAAGGCGACGAGGGCGATTAAGAGAACGCGAGAGGCGTCGCCAATGCCGAGAAAGAGCATAACGAGCGGAAATAGAGTGAGCTTGGGCGTGGAATAGATTGCGGAGACCAGGGGTTCGAGCAGATGGCGAATCCAGGTGGAGATTCCCATGAGCAGTCCCACGATCAGACCGCCCAGACCACCCCAAAACACACCCAGGAAGACGCGACGCAAGGTGGCGCTGATGTGACGCGGAAGTTCACCGCTGAGGGTCATGTCCCACCCGGTTTGAAAAACGGCGGTGGGCGGCGGAAACAGGATGGGATTCAGCCAGCCGACGGTGGAAGCCGTTTGCCAGAGGGCAGCGAAAGCAACCGGGATGATGAAGGCGCGGGCCGCGGAAGTGGGGGTCATAGTGCGCGCCAGTTGGGGTCGCGCCGGAGCTGGTGGGCGCGTTCGATGAAACGCGAATCGCAGAGCTGGGAGGCCGGCAGGGGATGGTCGATGTAGCCGCGCTGAAGATTCCAGTCAATGAACTGCTGAACGCTCTCCAGCGAGATGGAGCCGTCGGGCTGGAAGGTGTCGCGACACTCGTTGAATGCCTTGTCTTTATCGAGAGCGAGTTCGCGGACAAACTCGTCGGCGTACTTCGGAGTCTTTCCGGCGAGGAACTGCTGCGCGCCGTCGAGGTAGGCGGCAAGGTAGCGCGCGCCGGTTTCGACGTCGCCCCCGATGAGGCTCGGGCCAAAGAAAATGAAGGCGTATTGGAGCTTGGGCTTCAAGTCGGAAAAGGGGATCACTCGGACGACGTCGGGGGAGTGCGCGGCGGGGCTGCGGCCGAATTCGAGGGCGATGAGGCCGTCGATCTTGCCCTCGGTGATAGCGATGGCGGAGGCGCGGTCGTCGAGGGGTACGGTGCGGATTTCGGAGCGGGCGACGCCGAAGTGCTTGAGGTAGACATCGAGGGCGAATTCGCTGCCGGTGCCCTTGCGGACGGAGAAGCGCTTGCCTTTGAAATGTTGCGGGCCGACCGGTCCGGGCGGGATGGACTTCCGATACATGTAGAGCGAGAGGAAGTCGCCGCAGTTGGCGTTGACATACTCGCGGGCGGCGACAAGGCGGACGCCGACGCCTTTGCCCACGGCATTAATAATGCTGGGAGGCAAGGCGGTGTAGACGACATCGAGTTTCCCATCGAGCAGAAGCGGAACGGCTTGCTGATGGCGAAGGCGATGGATTTTGAGTTCGAGGCCGGCGCCGCGGAAGAAGCCCAACTCATCGGCGAGATAGGTGGGGCTCATGGACCAGTGGGGATTCAGGGAGACCTGAATGACCGGCCGGCCCTGGGGTTTGGGGGAGCTGCAAGCGAGCCCGGAGGCGCCGGCCGCGAGGAGGAGGTCTCTACGACGCATGGGACTTCACTCCTTTGTCGCCGAGGAGGTGCAGACTGAGGACTTTACCCGTGCGGGTGAGAAATGGTTCGACAATTTCGACGTCGATGGCCTGGGAGTGCCGCCACATGACGGCGGAGGGAGAGCCGCCGGCAAAGTGGCGAATCTCGCGGAGGAAGGCGTCGCGGGCGACGTTGGGCGAGCTTAGCTGGAGGCGCGGACTGACGCGAAGGACAAGCTGGGTCTGGTGCTCGCCTTCCTTTTCGACGAGTTGGAAGTCGCCGGGCTGGCCACCCAAGGCGCGGGGAAGACGTTCCTCGAGAATGCGGACCAGATCGGTGCCCAGGAGGGTAGTTCCCTGCCCGTTCAATTTGCCAAAACTGTGAATGTCGCTGAGGACGGTGGAGTAGCCGGCGCGGGCGAGCTCGCAGTTGCATGTGGCGGGTTCGACCACGCCGGCGTCGTCCATCTCAACGTTGATGAAATGGTGCAAGGCGTGCGGCAGGAGATTGGTGAACAGGAGAGAGTTGACGACGACGTCGGTGCGTGGGGCGGGGTGCCGCCATTGGGTGAGGGCGAGGGCGTCGTGAAAGAAGTGGACGCGATTGCCGTGGGACTGGCGGCAGCCATGGCCAACAATGCCGAGTTCCGTGGAGCCGTAGGAAGGATAGATGCCCGCATTCACCTTTTCCACTGCGAGCCGCTTGGCGTCGGTAACTGCCTCGCCCATCACAAGGAAGACGGCGCCGCCGAGGTCGACGCCGGCCTTGGCGGCAGCGGCGGCGACCCGAACGGCAGCGCTGGGCGAGGTGCGGATGGTGCAGCGGCGGCCTCTGCGGCGCTCGCCGTCGATCCACCGGACGACGGGTGTGAAGTCGTTGGCGGGGAGATAGGTGGGCGCGGCGGCGGAGAGTCCGGCGAGGCGAATCACTTGAACCATGAAGCGGGTGGCCACGCGGTAGTGGCCGGAGTCGCGCATGGTACCGGAGAAGGCGAACCAGCGTTCGACGGGAGAGCCGGCGCGGGCCGTGCGAATGCAGCCGCCGACGCCACCCACGGAAGGGAGAACGGCGAGGAGCTGGCCAAGTGCCGTGCCACGAATCTGAAACTCGCGGTCAAGAACGGACCAGCGGACCTCGCGGTACAAGCGTTCCTGGACGTTCTGTGGGGTCTGGGTGCCGCCGCTGCGGCTTCCGCTGCTAACCGCGCGCATGTGACCGGGAAGGATGCGGTTGCGGAAGCTGGCGCGGTCGGTGACGATTTCGCGGCCGGAGCGCACGACGGGGATCTTGCATTTGAACTCGTCGTGGGTGAGGTAGACGCCGGCTTCCCGGAGGCGGTTCAGCGTCGTCTCCAGGCCATGGCGCGGAACTTCGGATTCCAGGTCGCCCAGCGAGCAGCCTGCGAGCTTGCACATGGCCACGTAGGGGTGATCCGGAAAAGCGAAGATGCCGCGGCGGACGGTGTCGAGGAAGTTGCGTTCGCGGTTGTCGATGTTGGCTCGGATCTGGCCGAGGGGATCGGTGACGGGCTTGGCCCGCGCCAACTGCCAGATCCCATAGGTCATGTTGGAGTAATACAGGATTTCTTCAAGCATGTTGGATATCCCAGGCCGGAAGGCCCAAATCGCGGGAAAGTTGGCGGCGCAGGTCGAGAAATTCCGGTCCGCCGACCATGGCGGCACGGTCCTGACGGGGCAGGCGCACGGGGTGTTCAGCGGCGATGCCGGACGGACGGTTGGTGAGAACGATGATGCGGTCGCTCAGGAGGATGGCTTCGTCGAGGTCGTGGGTAACAAAGACGATGGTAGTGCGCTGCTGTTCCCAAAGTAGGAGCAACTCCATTTGAAGGCGGAAGCGGGTTTGACTATCGACGGCGGCAAACGGTTCGTCCATGAGCAGCAGCGAGGGGTTAGAGAGGAAAGCGCGGATGACGGCGACGCGCTGTTTCATTCCCGTGGACAGGTGGCGAGGATAAACGTGAGCGAACTCGGCCAGATGGTAGCGTGCGAGCAGTTCCCTGGCCTGGGCTTCGCGATCAGCCTTGGGGACTCCGGCCATTTCCAGGCCGAAGGCGGCGTTATCCAGTACGGTCATCCACGGGAAGACGCTGTTTTCCTGGAAGACGAGCCGGACGTGACCGTTCCGGTCGCCCGGGGACGGAAGCCTGGTTACCTTGCCCAGTTGTGGTTCGATGAGGTTGGCCAGCACTCGTAAAAGGGTGGTTTTGCCGCAGCCGCTGGGTCCGAGAAAAGTCAGGAACTCGCCTTCGCCCACCGCAAAGGAGAGGTCGCGCAATACGGGAACCGGTTGGGACCGGGAGCCGAACTGGACGCCGACACTCTCACAGAGCAGTTGCATGGGCGATTAAATTTGCGACAACGGCAGATCACATTATAGGTTGTATGACGTGCGTTTGACGGTAGACTTCCAGTACTGGGAAATACTGTGACTCGCGGCCGGTATAGCATTGTAGGACGATGCGAGCGGCTTTCGTTTTTGTACTGGCGGCGGCGGTGGCTTGGGGCGAGGATTGGCCCCAGTTTCGAGGACCTGGGGGCCAGGGGCACTCGAAAGAGAAGAACCTGCCTGTGGAGTGGTCCGAAACCACGAACGTAGTCTGGAAGACGGCAATTCCAGGAAAGGGGTGGTCGTCCCCTTCGATTGCGGGTGACATGATCTGGATGACCACGTCGACGGAGGAGGGGCACTCGCTGCGGTTGTTGGGCGTGGACTGGGAGACGGGTAAGTTGTTGAAGAATGTGGAGGTGTTCAAGCTGGAGGGGAAGATCCCGATCCACTTGAAGAACAGCCAGGCATCGCCTACGCCGATCGTGGATGGGGATCGGGTGTATGTGCATTTCGGATCGCACGGGACGGCGGGCGTGCGGACGTCAGGCGAGGTGGCGTGGAAGCGGAAGCTGGAGTACTACCACCGGCACGGACCGGGCGGATCGCCGCTCTTGTACGGGGACATGCTGATTATCAGTTGCGATGGCTACGATTTGCAGTATGTGGTGGCGCTCGATACGAAGACCGGCGAGATCCGGTGGAAGAAGCCGCGGCCGGGATATCAGGCATACACGACGCCGCTGGCGATTCCGGTGAACGGGCGGGACCAGATACTGAGTGTGGGGGCATGGCGGGCGGTGTCGTACGATCCGCGGTCAGGGGAAGAGATCTGGAGCGTGCGGTACGGGAAGGGATATTCGAACGTGCCGCGGCCGGTGTTTGGCCACGGGCTAGTGTACATCTGCACGGGATTCGATCAGGCGGATTTGCTGGCGGTGCGGCCGGACGGGCAAGGGGACGTCACCGACACGCACGTCGCGTGGACTAATAAGCGAGGGATTCCGCTGACGCCGTCGCCGGTACTGGTGGACGATCTGCTTTATTTTGTGAGCGATAACGGAGTGGCCACGAGTCTGGACGCCAAGACGGGCCAAGAGCGGTGGCGACAGCGGTTGGGGGGCAACTTCTCGGCCTCGCCGGTGTATGCGGACGGGCGGATCTACTTTCTGAGTGAAGAGTGCGAGGCGACGGTGATCGAACCGGGCGGTGAGTATAAGGAACTGGCGAGGAACCGGTTGGACGGCCGCTGCATGGCGTCGTTTGCACCGTCGGGCGGGGCGCTGTATCTGCGCACCGACACATCCCTGTACCGGTTACAAAAATAGCGATTTAGCGGAACAAAGCAGACGTGGACATCGTCTGAATCCGTGGCGATGTTTACACGCGTCAGAGGCAGCGCTCCGTTTCTGGAGGCGATCAAAGTGGCTTTCGGGTCGCTACGCTCGTCCAAACTACGGAGCTTCCTGACCTTGCTGGGGATTATTCTGGCCACCGCGACGCTGATCACGGTGATGAGCGTAATCCACGGAATGGACGTGTATATCGCGCAGAATGTGTCGGATATGGGGGCGGACGGGTTCCGGATCGTGCGGATGGCCTTCATCGGAAACTGGGATCCGAAGAAGTTCTTGGAGTTGAACCGCAAGAATCCGCAACTGCGGCGCGACGAGTACGACTTTATCCGCGAAAAGGCGCAGTTGGTGCGTGCGGTGGGGATGCAGAACTACCGGCGAGTGAAGGCAAGCTTCCAGGAACACAAGATCGATGGAGTGAGCCTCCGCGGGTGCACGCCGAACATGGCGGCGTTGAGTAACGTCCAGACCGAGGCGGGCCGGTATTTCACGGAGACCGAAAATCACCGGCGAATGATGGTGGCCTTTATCGGCAACGACCTCAAGGAAGAGTTCTTCCCGAATACCGAGGCGGTGGGCAAGACGGTAAAAATCGACGGACGCCCGTTTACGGTAGTTGGGGTGGCCAAGAGACAAGGGAGCGTGTTCGGAAATTCGCTGGACAACTTCGCGATGATTCCGATTGAGACGGCGTTCAAGATGTACGGGGCGCGCGAAGGATTGCAGTACATGGCGCAGGCCAAGAGCCAAGGCGTCCTGATGCAGTCGCAGGACGAAATCCGGATGCTGCTGCGGGCTTACCGGCATCAGCGTCCGGGTCAGGATGACAACTTCTCGATTGTGTCGTCGGATTCGCTGGTGTCGGCGTGGGGGCAGATGACGGGGGCGATTGCGGCGACGGCGCTGGCGGTGGTGAGCGTGTTCATGGTGGTGGGCGGCGTGGTGATCATGAACATCATGCTGGCGGTGGTGACGGAACGGACGCACGAGATTGGGGTGCGAAAGTCGGTAGGGGCGCGGCGGCGGGACATTCTTTACCAATTCCTGATCGAGTCGGCCACATTGTCGGGGATGGGCGGGTTGATCGGAGTGATCATCGCGGCGGTGCTGGGTTGGCTGGGGCGCACGCTGACGCCGGTGCCGATGGATATGCCGGCGAGCGCGGTGTTTGTGGGGGTGGCGTTGTCGAGCGTCGTCGGGTTGTTTTTCGGGATCTATCCGGCGACGCGGGCGGCCAGGCTGGATCCGATTGAAGCGCTGCGGGCGGAAAGGTAGAGTGCGCGATGTCGCCGCTGTTTGGGAGTTTCTGGTCTGGTGTGCCGCTGGCATTGCAGACGCTGCGGGAGCATAAGCTACGGTCAGCGTTGACGGTGTTGGGCGTGATTATCGGGACGGGGGCGATTATCGGTGTCGGGTCGATTCTGGCGGGGCTGGACGGAGCGATTACCAACATACTGCGGAGTTTCGGGACCAACACACTGATTGTGTTCAAGTTCAAGATTGGGTTCCGGGTGGGGAACCTGTCGCCGGAGGAGCGGGTGCGCAAGCCGCTGACCCTGGACCAGGCGCGGGCGATTCGCGAACGCTGCCCGTCGGTGAAGCTGGTAAGTCCGTACCTATTCGCGGACTGGCGGATGATCCACAAGGCGCGGTACAAGGCCAACGACGTTTACCAGATCGAGTTTGCGGGGACAGAGGAGAGTTATGCCGGCGGCGGGCAGGCGGAGATGATGTTCGGGCGGTTTTTCACCGATGCGGAGAGCCAGCACCGGATGCCGGTAATCGTCATTGGAGAAGACGCGTATAAGGCTCTGTTTTCGAATGTAGATCCGATCGGGAAGTGGATTGAGGTGGATGGACACCAGTTTGAAGTGATTGGGGTGATGAAGCGGCCGAGCGCGTCGTTTCCTGGGGAAAACGATAACCGATTCCTGGTACCGTACTACACGATGCGGAAGGTATTTCCGAACGCAGTGGAGCATATGCTGGTGGTGGTAGCCGAGGACGGCCTGCTGGCGCGGGCGGAAGACGAGGTGCGGGGTGTGTTGCGGCAGGAGCGTCGCGTTCCATATGAAAAGCCGGACAGCTTTTCGATTTCGACGGCGGAGCAAATGGTGGAAGACTTCCGGAAGGTGACGGCGACGACGACCATCGTGATGGTGGTGCTGTCGTCGATTGGGCTCTTAGTGGGGGGCATCGGCGTGATGAATATCATGCTGGTAAGCGTGACGGAGCGGACGCGGGAGATTGGCGTGCGGAAGGCGGTGGGGGCGCGGCGGCAGGATATCGTGGTGCAGTTTCTGACGGAGGCGGTGGTGTTAACGGTGGCGGGCGGGTTGTTAGGGATGACGCTGGGCTGGAGCATCTCGGTGCTGGCGCGGCTGGTCTTCCCTGCCCTGCCGACGGCGGTGCCGTTGTGGGCGGCAACGCTGGGCGTATTGGTGTCGGTGGGAGTGGGATTGTTTTTTGGAATCTGGCCGGCGGGGAAAGCGGCGCGGCTGGATCCGGTGGAAGCGCTGCGGTACGAGTAAATGTCCGATCAGGCAGTACTCCCTCTCGAGCGGCGAGGGAGGGATGCGGCGAAGACAGGCCCCCAAAGGCTGTCTTTCCCGAGAGCCCGGTGTTAGAATTTACGTGGTCGGTGCATGAGGTCCGAAATTCCGATGAACAACGTCCCGGCGCGGGCATCGGCCAAGCGGGGTCTGGTTCTCCTGCCGCTCGACGAGTCCCCAGCCGTTTCTCCGGCCCGGATCCGGGACTTGGTGGCCATCGATGATGCCTTTGCGGCGCTGTCCAGGCTGGATCCGCGGCGAGGCCGGGTGGTGGAACTGCGGTTCTTTGGCGGGTTGACTATCGAGGAGACCGCCGAAGTCTTGAGTGTGTCGCCGGAAACCGTGAAGCGGGATTGGCGAGTGGCCAAGCTGTGGCTGGCACAGGAACTGACTGGGGAGAGGCCACGTGGGTTCGGAACGATGGCAGCAAATCGCGGCGCTGGTTGACTCCGCGCTCGACATCGAACCGGTTGCACGGGCCGGGTTCCTCGACAAGGCCTGCGCCGGAAATGAGTCGCTGCGCCAGGAAGTGGAGTCCTTGCTCGCCATGGCCGACTCGTCCTTCCTCGAGGTGCCGGCTCTGGAACTGTTATTCGGCGGCGTGGCGCCCGAAGCGGAACTCCCGAGCTTCAAGGAGGGAGCGCAGATCGGGCCGTACCGAATCACTGGTTTCCTCGGCGCCGGCGGCATGGGCGAGGTCTACCGCGCAACCGACACCCGTCTCGGGCGCCAAGTCGCACTGAAGTTCCTGCCGGCCCGCCTCTCCAACAATCCGGAGGCTTTGGAGCGCTTCCAACGGGAGGCGCGCTCGGAATCGGCGTTGAACCATCCCAACATCTGCACCTTGTACGACGTCGGCGAACACGAGGGGCAACCCTACCTGGTGATGGAACTGCTCGAGGGTGAGTCGCTGAAGCAACGCCTCGAACGCGGACCGCTGTCGCCGCCCGAGGTCGTCGAACTGGGCGTGGCGGTCAGCGAAGCGCTTGAAGCCGCGCACGTCCGAGGTATCGTGCACCGGGATATCAAGCCAGCCAATATCTTCCTCACTCCTCACGGGCGGGCCAAAGTGCTGGATTTCGGGATCGCCAAGCTACTCGCGGAACCGGCGCCGGGGCCGCCCGCGGAAGCCGGAAGCGTGCCGGTTCCGGCCTGGGAGACTACTGGCACCGAGCGGGGCCGTGCGGTGGGGACGATCGCCTACATGTCTCCGGAGCAGGCCCGCGGAGAGGAGGTCGACCCGCGCAGTGACCTCTTCTCGCTCGGCGTAACTCTCTACGAGGCGGCCACAGGCCGGCAGCCGTTTCGCAAGGAGACGCCCCAGGCCACCTTGGAAGCAGTTCTCAGCCAGGCCCCGGCGCCGCCGCGCAGCTTGAACCCTGCGGTGCCGGTGCAATTGGAGAGAACGATAGCCAAGGCGCTTGAGAAGGATCCTGCCGCGCGCTACGGGCGGGCCTCCGATCTAGCGGCTGATCTGGAGCAAATCCGGCGCAGCGCCGAGCCGGCGCGGAGAGTCGCCCGGCTCTGGATGGTCGCGGCGGCTCTCTCTGCCGTCGTCGCCGTGTGCGCT